>NZ_JAQMUA010000090.1:0-6248 GCF_028330895.1 Kamptonema animale CS-326
ACCTCCGAGCGTGCGGTTAATCGCCGTCAGCAAGCAGGTATCTGTTGACGCTATGCGCTCTGCTTATGCCGCAGGAGTGCGGGATTTTGGCGAGAGTCGGATTCAGGAAGCAGCAGACAAACAAGCTCAAATGCAAGATTTGCCTGATATTACCTGGCATCTGATCGGCCACCTCCAAGCTAATAAAGCTGCTAAAGCTGTGCAACTATTCCAGTGGATTCATTCCGTAGACAGCTTAAAACTAGCTCAGCGTTTGGATCGCCTAGCTGAAGAACTTTCCTACCAGCCTCAAGCTTGCCTGCAAGTGAAAATTTTGCCCGATCGCGATAAATACGGCTGGAGTATCCCCGAATTACTTGCCGACTTGCCAGAGCTCAATCAGTGTCGAAGCCTGAGAATTAAAGGATTGATGACAATTCCCCCTTTAGGATTATATGAGGCGCAAACCCTCAGTCTGTTTAACGATGCTCGCGAATTAGCGGAGAAAATTAGACAGCAAAATTGGTCGCACATTGAAATGCAGCAACTCTCGATGGGGATGTCTGGAGATTATCATTTAGCCATTCAAGCAGGTGCTACGATGGTACGGGTTGGACGAACCTTGTTTGGTGAAAGGGGGACATCAGCGATCGCAGATCCCAATAAAAACGGTTGAGCGGTAAATTATAGAAGTAGTCAAAGGCCCTCGACTCACCCACAACAGCAGTTTTACTGTTGAGAACTTTTTTCCTGACTTTCCCAAAAATAGCCAAACATCTTGTGTTAGACTCTATCTGACAAAAATAAGTCGGCAATCACAGAACGTCTAAGTTAAAAGTATCAGTTATAGTCAGGGCAAATAAGTTGTGATGGAGCGTGAAGCGTGAACATTTTTTCTAAACTGCGAGAATTTGTAGGACTCAACGATCCTGTTGAGTACGATTATGAGTACGACGAAATGGAAGGAGAGCGTTATCAAAACGCCTACCAACCGCAAGAGCAACCTTCAGCGATTACAGCAGAGGAAGAACGCCGCACTAATCGCCGCTTGCGGGAACGGCCTGTAGTAGGATCGCCAAGTACGGATGTTGTCGCACCGATAAGTGGAGTTGGTTCAGTAATGAATAATGTGATTGGAATGCCTGGAGCAATGAACGGAATTTCGGAAGTGGTGGTCATGGAACCTCGTACTTTTGAAGAAATGCCGGCAGCAATTAGAGCTCTGAAAGAACGCAAGTCTGTAGTTTTGAATCTGACAGTGATGGACCCAGATCAAGCTCAGAGAGCTGTAGATTTTGTGGCAGGTGGAACCTACGCTCTAGATGGTCATCAAGAGCGAATTGGCGAAAGTATTTTCTTGTTTACGCCGAGTTGCGTACAAGTGCGGACTCAATCTGGAGTGGTACATGAAGTGCCCTCAGCTCAAGGTCGTCCCCGTGTTGCAGCTCCCACTGCTCCAACTTGGCAGCCAGAACAAGCACAAGCGGCACTTTAGTAATTGGTAATTGCTAATTGGTAATTGCTAATGGCTAATTGCTAATTGGTGATAGTTAACCATATACTGTCATTGCGAACGCAGTGAAGCAATCTCAAAGCTCTGGGATTGCTTCAAGACCTTTTTAATAACAAGCATAATGTATAACAATTAATTAGTTAACAGTTAACAGTTAACAGTTAACAACTAACCATTAACAAATGACAACTATAAAATTTGGTATGATTGGCGGCGGGGTAATGGGAGAAGCTCTCTTATCCCGCTTAATTGCACGAGAAATTTATCAATCAAAAGAAGTTTTAGTGAGCGAGCCTCAGCCGCAACGCCGCAATTTTTTGGTGGAGAAATATGGCGTGGGAGTGACGGGAAATAATCAAGAGGTTGCGGCTGCAACTGAAGTGCTATTTTTAGCGATTAAACCCCAAGTATTTGAGCAAGTGGCGGCGGAGTTGACCAATTGTGAAACTGTTGGTACTAAGGGGGAACAACCAATGGTAGTGTCAATTTTGGCTGGCGTACCCTTGAGTAAGTTAGAAGCAGCTTTTCCTGGCTATCCGGTGTTGCGGGTGATGCCAAATACGCCCGCGACTGTAGGGGCGGGAATGAGTGCGATCGCACCTGGAAAATACATTCAATCGCATCATTTGGAGCTAGCTACAGGCATTTTTCAGGCGGTAGGGGAAGTGGTAGAAGTGCCTGAGAGCATGATGGATGCAGTCACCGGACTTTCGGGTTCCGGCCCTGGGTACGTAGCAATTTTGATAGAAGCCTTGACAGATGGGGGAGTTTATGCTGGTTTGCCGAGGGCGATCGCGGCTAAATTAGCACTGCAAACAGTATTAGGAACTGCGAAATTGTTAGCAGAAACGGGTATGCACCCCGCAGAATTAAAAGATAGAGTAACGAGTCCCGGTGGTACAACAATTGCAGGAATTGCTAAATTAGAAACAGCAGGTTTTCGCTCGGCTTTGATAGAAGCAGTGAAAGCGGCTGCTCTGCGTTCTCAAGAATTAGGTCAATAGGTTTTACATCAGGCTGACTACCTTTAAATTAGTAAATTAGATTTAATTTATACTCCCACCCCAATTAAACAAGCTTTATCTAGATACCTCTCCTCAACTTCTCTTCACAGGAATCTCCACCACAAACTCCGTCCCCTCACCCACCACAGAATCACACCGCAAACTCCCCAAATGTTTCTCTACTATAATTTGATAACTAATAGCTAATCCCAACCCCGTCCCTTTCCCCACAGGTTTAGTTGTAAAGAACGGATCGAAAATTCGATCTCGCACCGACTCCCGTATTCCCGGCCCATTATCAGCAATAAATACTGCTATTCGCTCAGAATTAACTACATAACTCCCAATCCTAATCATACTAGGATTAGCCTTAACTTCCTCAGCGCATCGCCTTCGATCTCGCTCCTCCAAAGCATCAATCGCATTACTCAATAAATTCATAAATACTTGATTTAACTGACCCGCATAACACTCCACCAAGGGTAACTTTCCATACTCCTTAACTATTGCAATCTCTGGATGATCTGGTTGAGCCTTCAGCCGATTTTGTAACAATCTCAGCGTGCTATTAATCCCTTCATGGATATCAACATCTTTGATTTGAGCTTCATCCATCCGTGAAAAATTACGCAGCGAAAGCACAATCTCTCCAATCCGCTCAGCTCCTACTTTCATCGATTCTAAAAGTTTAGGTAAGTCTTCTACCATAAACTCTAAATCCATCGCTTTCATTTCCGAAATTATCGCTCTAGTCGGTTCTGGATATTCCGCTTTATAAAGATCCAATAGACCTAGTAAATCAGAAATATACTCTCTAGCAGGGTCAATATTCCCGTAAATAAAACTTACAGGATTATTAATTTCATGAGCAATTCCAGCTACCAATTGACCTAGAGAAGACATTTTTTCTGACTGAATTAGCTGAGTTTGAGTGCGTTTAAGTTGTTGTAAAGCTTCCTCTAATTGTAAGGCCCTTTCTTGAGCAATTTGACCAGAAACCTGACTTTGTTTATAAAGTTCCGCTTGGGAAATCGCGATCGCCAAATTATCCGCTACCCCTTTGATTAATTCTACTTCGCTCTCGCTCCAAGGTCGCGGCTCGCTAAACTGATTACAGGTTAATGCTCCAATTTCACCTCCGGGAGTCCGAATTGGCACAGATAAAAATGAATAAAAGCCTAGTGATAATAATGCTTCGCGCATCTCTATATTGCTATGTTCGACAGCATCATCAACACAAATTATTTCCAGCTTTAACAATTTTTCTGACAGGGGAACAATAGTAGAAGCTGGGTAAATACCCATCATACTAAGGTCGGTAAACTTGTTAGCTTCTTTCACCGCTTCCCAGACTGGTTCCTCAAAGTCTGTTTTGTACCAAAAAAAGCTGCAAATATCAACATCTAAGAGATCGCGAATGCTAATTACAACGGTTTCTAAAATAGTATCTATTTCTAGAGAAGCACGAACCTGACTGGCAATTTTGTTAAGAAGTTCGAGGCGATTTGCAAATTCTTGTAAGGCCTCTTCTACTTGAATGCGATCGCTAATATCCGTAATAGTTCCCACATACCCTTTCACCTCTCCCGCCTCTTCTATTTCTGGGGATGATTGGCCTAAAACCCAAGTTACAGTCCCGTCAGGACGCACAAATCGATACTCCGAGCGAAACGGTATCCCTTGGATTGTAGAGTGATGCCATTCTCTGAGAATGCGATCGCGATCGTCAGGATGCAATACCCTTGACCAACCCATTCCTAGTGCTTCCCCTTCCGTTATCCCGACGATCTCGCAATATTTTTCATTAGCATAGCAAAAATCCCCCTTAACGTCGGTTCTAAATATCCCCACAGGGGATAATCTCGCTAAGGTTTGATATCTTTTCTCACTCTCTTGCAAAGCAGCTTCCGCTCGCTTACGGTCAGTAATATCTTCAGCAATAGCTAACAAATAAGCAGGGGAACCATCAGCATCTAAAATCGCAGTTTTTTTCGTGTGTAATATCCTTTGTTCGCCTTGCTTAGTCTGAATCGGCTCTTCAGGGATATCGATCACTTTACCGCTAGTTAATACTTCCCGATCTTTGAGCATAAAAATATCAGCTTGCTCTTTAGGGAAAAAGTCATAGTCATTTTTGCCGATTACTTCTTCTTGTCCAAATCCTCGCAGACTTTTAGACGCTGGATTCCACAACACAAACCGCAAATCAGAAGCTTCTTTAACCACCACAGAAACAGGCAAATTATTCAGCACGGACTCTAAAAATTTTTGAGTTTGTTGTAGTTCTGCTTCTGCTTGTTTGCGTTCCGTAATATCGCGAATTGAACCGATAAATCGTAAAACTCTACCTTGTGAGTCCCACTGGGACTGACCTCTGGCACTAACCCAGCGGTAAAATCCACTTTTAGTTAAAATTCGGTACTCGATATCTTGGTAGGGAAGTCCACTACCCATGTGAGCGTTAAGAGCATTAGCAACTCGCTCGCGGTCTTCTGGATGGATACGGGAAGTATAACTCTCAGTTCTGTTATATAAATCCTGCTCTTTTAAGCCAATTAGCTCTCTTAATCGCGGCGAATAGTAAACTTCTTCATGGGAATTTCCGCTCTCATCCCAAACGAATCGGCCGTCCCAAATTCCATCAAAAGAAACTTGGCTAACTAATTCAAAACGCTCTAAACTTTCTTGTAGTGCTTTCTCTGCCAACTGACGCGATGCAATCTCATTTTGCAACTGCGCGTTAGCTAAACTTAAGGAGGTTATTGTTTTGCTTAATTCGACAGTGCGCTGTGCAACTCTATTCTCTAGTTCCTCATTCGCTCGTTGCAGTTCAATTTCTGCTAGTTTGCGAGCCGTAATATCCATCACAGTACCGAATAAGCGCACGACTTTGCCATTGATAATCTCTGGCTGTCCGCGATCTGAAATATAGTGAATTTCACCATCTGGGCGGACGATCCGAAAGTCAATTGCATAAGCTTCGCCTCGCTCGATGGCACTATTAATGTGGGTTTTCCAGTAGGCTAAATCGTCGGGATGGATAGAAAGACAGTCTTCTAAAGCATTCGGTAGCGGTTGATTGGGGTCTAGTCCAAATATGCGGAAAAGTTCATCTGACCAAGTAAAAGCACCTGTAGCAATATCAACTTCCCAATTACCAACGTGAGCTAATTTTTCCGCAGCTTTCAGTTTAGATTCGCTTTTGTGTAAAGACTCGATTAATTCTTCTTGTACGGCTTGAGCAAGTTTTTGCTCGGTGATTTCTACTACTATTGTACCTATGCCGACGCTGATGCCTAAGTTGTTGGAAAGCGGAAAAAAGGAAGCTGTCCAATGCCTTTTTATCCCTGGCTGAGCTGGAGTTTCTCCGTTTAGTTCGTAGTTAAGGACGGGAATACCAGTCTCGATCACTTGCCTGTTAATCGGCTCTAAAATTCGCGCGATATCTGGCACAATTTCATTTAGAGTCTTACCAATATGCTCGGCGACTGGTAGCCCATCTATTTGAGCGAGGGTTTCATTAATATCTATAAATCGCATTTGGTCGTCAAAAATGCACATTCCCACTGCGGCGGAGCTGAAAAAGGCATCTAACAGAGTAAGTCTCTTGGTTAATTCTGTTTCTAAGGGATGGTTAGCCATTGCCAAAAACCTCTTTGAGGAATTGTGTTGGAACTGCCGAGCCAATTTTTGTTACCACAAGCATTACAGTTATAGCAACCGCTAAGGCGGTTAGGGGCTAGGGGCTAGGG
>NZ_JAQMUA010000091.1:0-12288 GCF_028330895.1 Kamptonema animale CS-326
CCCTCTGGGCGGTAATTAAACCGCCCAGAGGGCGGCGTTACAAGGTAATTTTACTTATAGCAACTGTCAAGGTGGTAAGGACATTCTGAGTTTCTAAAAGCCTTGATTTTATTCCTTTATTTCCTTCTTCCCTTCTTCCCTTATTTCCTTCTTCCCTTCTTCCCCTAACCCTGAGCATCGTAGCCCCTAGCAATCAAAAAGCAAGTTAAAAAGTAAAAAGGGAAAATGGAAGTATGAAAGAGCAAAAAAATCGTGATGAAACAGGGAAAAGAAAAAAGCCTATTCTTTTTCTTTTGCCTTTTGCCTTTTGCATTTTAACAATGCTTGGCGGTTGCGTGAATTACGATGTGGGAGTTAACTTCGACAGTCAAACTCACGGGGAGATAGTGCAGCACATCAAACTGGGAGAAAGGCTGACTAGCTTTAGCACCGAGACAGTCCGGGAATGGTTAGATAGTATAGACCGCCGCGTGCGATCGCTACAAGGGAGAACTAAGCGGCTGTCTGATAGCGAAGTTACTGTCAGGATTCCTTTTAATAATGGGGCTGAATTAGAGGAAAAGTTCAACCAATTTTTTAATCCTGTTGAGGATCAAAACGATCGGGTTGCTAACTCTCTTGAGACAGATTTGCCTAAGTTTGGATGCCACATCAATGTCGATCAAAATAACTTCGTTTTGTTCCTAAGAAATCGCCTGACTTTGGAATTAGATTTGCGATCGCTTTCCCTGCTTTCCAGTAGTGGGAATGTGCTAGTTAGCCCCGGTCAACTTTTGGGATTAGAATTTAGTTTGAGAACTCCTTGGGGAGCAAAAAGTATTGAGGCTGCTGCTAATGGTATTACTCCCAGTATAGAAGCAGGAAATCAGTTAACTTGGAAGTTAAAGCCTGGTGAAATCAACTATTTGGAGGCGATTTTCTGGCTGCCAAGTCCTGTAGGAATTGGTACTGTTATTATTGCCTTATTAGTTTTGGCTGGCAGCTATCTAAAATATCAGCTTTTACCAGCAATAGGAATAGGAAAACGACAACCAGCTTCAGAAGTGAAGGTTTAAGGCAATAAGGAAAGCTAGCTGTTTGCACTTCAGCTCAATTAACAGGACTGAAGTGCTACAAGTTACCTAAAATAGGACTTAGGCCTCATTGATATAGCTGAAACTTGTGATTCTATTCCCTTCTTCCTTCTAGGTTCTACTTATTACTAATTAAAAAAATGCGGATTCTCAACTTTTTCTTCATCTTCTTAATTTGCTTAGCTCTGGTTATTTTTAGTCTAGAAAATACCGAGCCTACAACTATTCAAATAATCCAAGGTGTCGAATTTCAAGCCCCGCTGTGTGTAGAGCTAATTATCGCTACGGGATTGGGGGCTGTTCTAGCATTGATTTTCAGTTTGTGGTCGAGAATGCAGCGGATGCTCGGATCTCGCGAGGAGAGTCGCCAAATTCGCCAAAAAGAGCAGCGTATTCAGCAATTAGAGCAAGATATTGAACGCTATAAGGTAGAACTAGAACAAAAACTGCCCTTGCTCCCAGAAAGCAAATCTCTAAGTTCTAATGCTGAATTAAACGATCTAGAGAAAGCGAAGGTTGTTGGTAATTGAAAGGGGATGGAAAAAAGCTAGGGCCGCTATAATTAATCAATTGTATGGCAACCTATTGGATGATTCTTGAGGTTGTAACTTGCTGAAACTATTGATTTGATTGTAGTTCAGGACTTACGCAAAACTATCAGTAACGCCGCTTTCCAAGAGCGGTGACTTTACCGCCAAGATGGCGGCCGTACTGCGATCGTGTGTAAGTCCTAGATAACTAACTTCTTTCTGGCAGTAATTCTGATTAAACTACAGGCGCAGCCAAGGCTATGAGCGTTTCCACAGCCCAAAATGGGTTCGCAACGATTTCCGAGGGTATTGCACTTTTAATTGAGTTAGCAGAAAAGGGAGAAATCGACCCTTGGGATGTGCAAGTCATTGAAGTGATCGATCGCTGCTTGAGTAAACTGGCTCCTGCTTGCGAGCCTGGTACTGAGAGTGATTTTGCTGACTTGTCTCAATCCGGGCAGGCATTTTTGTATGCTTCGATGTTGGTACTGCTGAAGGCAGAAAGTCTGGTTTTATCGGAATCTCCCCCGGAATTGCCAGAAGATGGCGAGTTGTTAGAGTCTGAAGAATTAGCGGGGCGGCAGTTACCACAAAACTTAGAAAGGCAGTTACGTCGGCGTGCGGTATCTCAGTTACCTAGAAAACGCCCCGTTACTCTCCAAGAGCTGATCGAGCAGTTACAGTTGATGCAGGCAGCAATTGAAGAAACGCCCCTTCCTGCCCGTCCTCGCCGTACTAGCTCTAAGGTGCGGGCTCAGGCTGCTCGTGCGATCGCGGAACTGGCCCACCAGGAAAATCTTGTAGAAACTGCTACGGAACTTGAGCGATTTTTGGCAGAACATGGCCCGGTAGTGGGGGGGGAGTGGCTGGATATAGAACAACTGCTAGAGTTGTGGCAACAGGAGAATTTACACTCTTCTGCGGCCCCAGAATTTGCAGCTAGTACCGATGCTCATTCCTCGCCCCAGGGCGATCGCGTGGGGATTTTTTGGGCGCTGTTGCTGCTATCAGCTCAGTCCAAAGTAGAGTTACTTCAAGAGGAATTTTACCAAGACCTCAAGATTCGACCGATTTGAAGTGACATTTTTAGTAGTAATTGGTATTCACAAATCGAGAAATCCAGCTAAATTGGGAAAATGATTGATACCCTGGTACGATGTCGCCTAAAAGCGAGTTGGTGTCTGGTACAATCGCCGCCTAGCAGCAGGGCGCGATCGTTAGGATTAAATGCTTGCACTGGTATCAATTGAGTGAGGGTTGAGGAAGTTAAAGATGAAAGCCATGATTCTGGCAGCCGGAAAGGGTACCCGCGTGCGACCCATTACTTACACGATTCCAAAACCCTTGATTCCCATCCTGCAAAAGCCAGTGATGGAATTTTTGGTGGAATTGCTGCGACAGCACGGGTTTGACGAAATTATGGTCAACGTTTCCCACTTAGCAAATGAAATTGAAAACTATTTTCGAGACGGTCAAAAATTTGGGGTACAAATTGCCTATTCTTTTGAAGGGCGGATTGTAGAAGGAGAGTTAATTGGAGAAGCTTTGGGCTCAGCAGGGGGAATGAAGCGTATCCAAGACTTTTCACCTTTTTTTGATGATACTTTTGTGGTTCTTTGTGGCGATGCTTTGATTGATTTGGACTTGACACAAGCTGTCAAGTGGCATCGAGAAAAGGGGGCGATCGCAACTGTAGTGATGAAATCTGTCCCCCGTCAAGAGGTTTCTAGCTACGGCGTTGTCGTTACTGACGAATCCGGCAGGATTAAAGCCTTTCAAGAAAAACCCTCCGTAGAAGAAGCTCTGAGTACCGATATCAATACTGGTATTTACATTTTTGAACCGGAAGTTTTCAATTACATCCCTTCTGGTATTGAGTATGACATCGGCTCGGAACTATTCCCTCATTTGGTGGAAATTGGCGCACCTTTTTATGGGATTTCAATGGACTTTCAGTGGGTGGATATTGGTAAAGTCCCCGACTATTGGCGGGCAATTCGCAGCGTACTTACAGGAGAAGTTAAAAATGTTTCGGTTCCCGGAAAAGAAGTTTTTCCTGGTATCTATACTGGCTTAAATGTAGCGGTGAATTGGGACAAAGTTGATATTACCGGGCCTGTTTATATCGGCGGTATGACTAAAATTGAAGACGGGGCAAAAATTGTCGGCCCAACAATGATTGGCCCTAATTGTTGGGTCTGTAGTGGTGCAACAGTGGAAAATAGCGTGATTTTTGAATACTCCCGTTTGGGGCCGGGGGTGCGTTTGGTAGATAAGTTGGTATTTGGTCGCTATTGCGTGGATAAAATTGGGGCTGCGATCGATGTCCAGGCTGCGGCTCTTGATTGGCTGATTACTGATGCCCGTCAGGTTTTACCTTCTCAGCCTCGAGAGGAAAGGCAAGCGATCGATGATATTCTCCGTAATTCTGAAAATTAAGGAGGTTCAGAGGGAACAGGGAACGGGCAAAAGGGAACAGGAAAAACTCATGTTTAAAAACATGAGATTGAAATTAAGGATGCCGTTTTTTTGTGCCACGCATCTCAAAAAACATCTTTTTTCTTGACTCAGCTTTAAACTCAGAGCTAAAGTTTTAGGGAACAGAGAACAGGATAGTTTCTGTGCCCTATTCCCTATTCCCTTTCTTTGTAAAGTGTCTTAGTGATTCGTTATACAAAGATATATTTCTGCTTAATAACCACCAAAGTAATATCATCAAAAACCTTCTGAGTACCAATGTGTTGTCGCACATCATCAATCACAGCCTGTTTAATTTCTTCCGCCGAACATTGACGATTTTCTACCACTACTTCACACAACCTTTCTAATCCATATAATATCTTATTAATATTTGCTGCTTCCGTAATTCCATCAGTATAAAGCACTACTACATCCCCTGAATTTAACTGCACTTCCTGTTGAGCAATAAAATCGCCAATTTCTGCTTCTAAACCAATGGGAAACCCTAACTCCATCGTATCTATGCACTCCAGTGTACCATCCCCGCGCACCACAATTATTTCCTCATGTTGTCCGCTTAATTTGAGCTTTCCATTGCTGTAGTCCAAGATAGCTAAAGTCATATTTTTTGATGACTTCATGCGCTCAAGATTATCATAAAGAGTTTGATTTACTACATCTAAAAACTTCACTGGATCGGTTTCTTTCATCTTTTCAAGGGTTCTAATTGCCGTTTGTGCCATGATCATCAATACCCCACTTTCTAAACCATGTCCGGTGACATCTCCAATACTAATTTTAACTCTGCCTTCCTGTTTCAATACATCATAGTAATCGCCACCCACTTCATCCGCAGCTTCCATAAATCCCGCAATTTCTAAACCTTCAATTGCCTCCAATTCTGACTGTTTGGGTAACACCATTTGTTGCAGTCTTTTGACAATATCTAATTCCGCACCCATCCGTAGATTGTCTTTTTTAAGCATTTCATTAAGAGTGCTAATTTCTTGATTCGCTTGAGCCAATTGTGCGGTACGATCTTCAACTTTAGCTTCTAAGGTGTGATATAATAAGGCATTTTCAATGGAAATAGCCGCTTGGGAAGAGAGGACTTTCAAGACTGCTAAACGTTCGCTGGCAAAGGCTCCTACTGTCAAATTATTTTCTAAATACAGAATCCCAATCAATTTACCTTGATTGATAATGGGGGTACATAAAACGGACTTAGGTTGATGTTTGACAATATAGGATTCCTTGGTAAAAACTCCCTCATTTGTCGCGTCTGATAAAACTACATCTTCCTGAGTTCTAGCAACATATTGTAGCATCCCAAATGGCAGATTTTCGCTACCTTCAAGGGGAAAAGCTTGCAAGACTTTTATTTGCTCTCTATCGACTTCGCCCGTGGCTTCAATGGTTAGCTTACCCCGATCTGATAAAACGAGAAAACCTTTTTGTGCCCCACCATTTTCTAGTAAAATAGTCATTAACTTGGCTAACAATTTGTCGAGGGCAATTTCTCCAGCTAGAGCTTGGGAAGCTTTGATTACTGTCGCAAAATCTAAATCGGAACCTCCTCCAGTTGTGGAAGATGTTTTTGTAGCAGTAGTCTGTAAATCAGTTTGTTTCTTGGCTGATTTATTTGGCATTAACTGCGGATATTTCTGCTCTAAATCCTCTACTTTACGCTTAGCGCCCCAAAGTTGGTAGCCATAGTGGGCTTTTCTCATGTAAAGTTTGGCAATTTCTTCTTTACCTTTACCTAACCAGAATTTAGCTGCTAATTCATTACCTAAAGCTTCATTCTGAATATACTCATTTTCCTTAGCTGAAGCGATCGCGCGATCGTATAAATCTAGTGCCTCCATTTCTTTACCATAAATACGGGCTATTTCTGCTTCTACCAACAGGTATTTATGCCAGAAATTTTCGGGACAGTTATCTGCCCAAATTTTCATTTGTTTTTGGTTAGTTTCAATTTTTTGTTGATAACAAATTTGCTCCGATTGATTAACCATTGGATAGAGAGCAACTAAAATTAAAGAATAGTAGAAGTTATTAATAGCATTGGTAATCATCCCTTGCAGATAAGGTAACATAGTTTCAGCTTCTTGGATGCAATCTAAGGCGGCAGCATTGTCGCCATACAAGTAGAGCACTTGGGCTTTACACGTCAAATAGTTACCAAGAGAAAATAGGTTTTTATTAGTGTGACATTCCTCAATATAATCAACTTCGGTGAGGGATTTGGTGGCAAATTCTCTGGGATTAGGGCTCAATCCGCTTAAATTATAAATGGGTAGTTGACAGGATATAATAGTATGATAAGCCAATAAATTTTTGATTTTCGCAGTGAATTTTAAATAATCGTCTAAAACTGCTAATATGTCGCTAAAGACTTTCCCTGAAACAAACGAATTGATGATTTGATGGAAAGTGATGTAGCCCGCAAATTGTAGTTCTCCTGACTCTAATCCCGCCTGATAACCTTCGTTATTAATTGCTTCAGCTTCTTTCATGGGGAGAACCCAATGTTGGACGTGATTCCCAAGGTTATTAGATGCTTTCGCTTTCATGGATGAGTCATTAAATCGATCGGAAATATTTACACCTAAACGCGCAAATTCATAGCCAGATCGATATTCCTGTAAAACTGCACTTAGGATAATTCCATAACTGGCATAACTTTTAGCTGAAGCCGCGATCGGGCCGTATTTAATAGAAAGAGCCGCCATTTTAGCAGCAATAATTCCATAGAATTCGGCATTAGTGAAATAAACCGCAGGATCAACACTGACTAATAAATTTAGGGCGGCTCTCATTTCTGGGTTAGTCATTTCTGGTTGCTCTAGCAGGGTATTAATTTTTCCTGGTTGCCAAAGTTTTCCTACTTCGGATAATTCATCTTGTAAAGCATTAGTAAAGTCTTGAGTGGGTAAGTCAATCCCGAATAAACTTAAGGCTTGTCGAGAGGCATTAATGGCGGCTTCATATTTAGACATCATGGTTAACATCACAATCAAAATATTATAAAGTCCCGCTTTTTCTACATTAGTTTTGCATTTTTCAATTACCAAATAAATCAATTCTTCTGCACGATCAAAGTTACTGTTTAAGTATTCTATTTCTGCTCTTTCTTTGTGAAGTTCCAGGGTTAATTGATATTGGTCTTCCCAAAAATTACCACTTAATAAAGATATGCCGATTTCTAAATATTCTCTTGCGGCTAGATAAGCGGTTGAGTCTTTCGCTTTGCAGGCCGCGATTAAATTAAATTTGGCTAAGGCGATTTTTTCGGTTTGCTCGGTAATTAACTCGCGCCCCAGATTAAAATGTTCAACTATATCGAAAATTTTTGCCTCTTTTTCTGTCTCGGACATATTGAGTTGTAATAAGCGCCCTATTTTCAGGTGAACGCCTTTTTTATCTGAGTCGGCAATTAAAGTATAAGCCGCTTGTTGTACTCGATCGTGGAGAAATTTATAATCTTGAATTAAGAGGTTTTCATCTAATTCTGATATCGGTAATATAAATCCAGTTTGAACTGCCACAACTAAGTCATAAAAAACTATCTCTTTGGGTTTTTCACTAACGATTGCCAGAGTGCTTAAAGAAAAAGAAGCCCCAATACAAGAGGCTAAACGTAAAACATCCTGAGTGAGTTCTGGCAGTTTCTTCAACTTGCCTATCATCAGCTCTACCACATTATCGGTAATATTTTGTGCCTCAATTTGGGCAATATTCCACTGCCAGAATCCCCCTTGACTTCCCCTCTTACTAAGGGGGGACTGAGGGGGGATAAAAGCGATCAGATTTTCAGCGTGCAGAGTTTTCAGAAACTGATTAACAAAGAATGGATTTCCTCCAGTTTTTTTCATCACTAATTCTGCCAATGGTTTTACTGAATTAGTGTCGCAATATAATGTATCGGCGATGATTTGTATAATATTTTCTAGTGCTAAAGGTGCTAACGTAATATAATTGATAGTTGCTCCTTCTTTGAGCAATCTATCTAGTGTCATTATCAAAGGATGACTAGGGCTAACTTCATTATCTCGATAAGCTCCAATTAAAAACAGATATTGCATATCTGTATCTGTCATCATCAGTTCAATTAACTTGAGTGTCGCGGAGTCTGCCCACTGCAAATCATCAAGAAATATGACTAAGGGATGCTCTTTTGTGCAGAAGGCTCGGATGAAGTTACCAAAGACAATATTAAAGCGATTTTGTGACTCACTTGCTCCTAATTCTGGCACGGGTGGCTGTGCCCCAACAATTAGTTCTACTTCGGGAATTACATCAATAATTACTTGACCATTTATCCCAAAAGCACTGCTAAGTTTTTCTCGCCATTCTTGCAGTTGTGCTTCACTTTCAGTTAACAGTTGCCGCACTAATCCCTTAAAGGCATTGACGACAGCCGAGTAAGGAATACTTTTTTGAAATTGGTCAAATTTGCCCTCTGTAAAATAGCCTCGAAGTCGTGTATTTGGTTTATGAATTTCGGCTACTAGGGATGATTTGCCAATGCCGGAATAACCCGCAACTAGCATCATTTCTACTTGCGATTTTTCGGGGTTAGCTACTCGCTCAAAAGATGTTAGTAGTGGTTCAACTTCTGTTTCTCTTCCATACAGTTTTTGGGGGATTTGAAAATGCTCAGAAATGTCTTGAGTTCCTAAAGAAAAATCTAATATATTTCCTGTGGTTTCTAATTGCTGCCAACATTCGGCTAAATTATTTCTGATTCCAAACGCACTTTGGTATCGCTCTTCAGCGGTTTTTGCCATCAGTTTCATTACAATATCTGAGACGGCTTTAGGTATTTCTGAATTAAATTGATGGGGAGATGCAGGTACTTTGGCGATATGACAATGTACTAATTCTAGGGGATCATTTGTTTCAAAAGGTAATTTTCCTGTTAATAATTCATAGAAGGTGACACCAAGGGAATAAAAGTCGGTGCGATAATCTAGGGAACGATTCATTCTTCCTGTTTGCTCTGGTGAAATATAAGCTAAAGTTCCTTCTAAGACATTAGGATTTTTGAGGGTGGGATTTTCACGGCTGAATTGAGTAGAAATGCCAAAGTCAATGATTTTGATTTGTCCGGTTTCTGGATTGAAAATAATGTTGGCGGGGTTAATATCTTTGTGGATAATATTTGCTGCGTGAATACTGCTTAAAATCTCAGCCGTTTTAATAGCAATGCTCAGAAATTCCTGTAGGGGAAATGCTCCCATACCTGATTCCCTACGCTCGTTCATCAACTGTTTTAAAGATGACGCGCCAAAATCTTCAAGGATAATGCACAGAGTCATCTGATAGGGTTTTAATTCATAAGCTTTGATTACTCCTTCCAGATTGAGATTTCGAGTAATTTCATATTCTTGTTTATAACGGGTGAGTTCGGAGGGTGTGGGATAATCTTCTTTAAGGAATTTGAGGATTACGGGTTGATTATCCTGTTGTCTGATGCCTCGATAGACAGTGGAGTTGGTACTTTCGTAGATTTGAGTAATAATTTGATAGCCGTTGATGTTAATCATTTGTAATTTGTTTTGAGTAGGGTAATAAATATTTGAGTTGAAGGATTGGTCTAAAAAAGTCGCTCAAGCTTTTTATAAACTTCAACGACAATACCTTTTTAGCAATTTGGGCGACTTTTTTAGGCTGTAAACTTTGAGAAAATATCGACCCAATCCCCTGTTAGGTAGAGGTTATTGAACCTGGGAGGGCGATTATCCCACCGGAAGCTATCGGCTTGAAGACGAAACTGATAGCTACCGGGAACAGATAATACAGAATGCTCCGATAGAGTAATGTTAACACGCCAATACTGAGAGTAAAAGCGTTGTTTCTCTTGCCGATTCTCTAAGTCTACAACTAAATTCCAGTTTAGACCATGAGGATTATCTTGAGTGGTGGCATTTGCCCAGAGAGCAGTAGTATTCTGGTTGAGCCAATTAATAGCTTGTCCGCTGATTTTCTGTTGTTGCTTTACTGGGAAATTATAGTTGCTCGAAGCAGGTATACCTGGATCTTCCATCACCCTGTAAAGTAAGCAATATTCTGAGGATAACGATCCGCAGATCAGTGTTAGATATTACCTCATTAACTCTGAAGATAGGTGTAACAACCGAGACTCCGCTCGTAATTTTGCAGTAAAAGTTGCGCTTCAGAAAGACTAATTTGATTGAGTTGCAAAGCCTGTTCAGTTTGACGACGAATACTCTCAACCAAACTTTCAGCATCATACTGAACATAGCTTAAAACTTCTTTCATTGTATCACCTTTGACAACGTGCTCAATCTTGTAACCAGAGGGAGTTAACTGGATATGCACGGCGTTAGCATCCCCAAATAAGTTATGCAAATTACCCATGATTTCCTGATAGGCTCCGCCCAAAAACAAGGCTAAATAATATGGTTCTCCTGTGTTAATTTTGTGCAATTCTAAAACCGATTTGACATCTCTTAAATCGATAAATTGGTCTATTTTACCATCACTATCGCAGGTTAAATCTGCGAGAATTCCCCGTTGAGTCGGTTCTTCATTTAGTCGGTGAATTGGCATAATTGGGAATAGCTGATTAATCGCCCAACTGTCGGGTGCTGACTGAAAAACTGAGAGGTTAATGTAGTAAATAGAAGCCATGATTTTTTCCAAGTCTTCTAAGTCGTCAGGAACATAATCTTTCTGACGGGCGATCGCCTGGATTTTCTCACAGCAGGCCCAGTAAAGTCGCTCTGTTTTAGCTCGCTCGGCAATTCCCAAATAGCCTAAGTTAAATAAGCTGATGGCTTCTTCCTTAAACTGGATGGCATCGTGATAAACTTCTTGGTAGTTTTCCTCGTTAATTGACTGGTAAATCTCGTAAAGATTGCGGGGAATTAGGTGATCGTCTGCGCCTACTGGTTCAGCTATTTCTCTGGGGACATCGCTAGTTCCCAGTACGTCAAAAATTAATACTGATTGATGAGAAGCGATGGCTCTACCACTTTCGCTAATTAAAATTGGAACGGGCAATTTGCGCTCGTCGCAAGCATCTTTTACCCCTGCTACTACGTCGTTAGCGTAGTTCTGCATATTATAATTTTTGGAGGCGTGAAAGTTAGTTTTAGAGCCATCATAGTCAACTCCCAGCCCGCCGCCGACATCAAGGTACTTCATATTCGCCCCTAATTTAGCCAATTCGACATAAATGTGGCTGGCTTCCCGAATGGCTTCTTTAATGATGCTAATTGATGAAATTTGAGAGCCAATATGGAAGTGCAATAGTTGTAAAGAATCCAGCATTTCTGCCGATCGCAATTCGTCAACTGCACGCATGATTTCTGGGATAGTGAGGCCGAATTTAGCGCGATCGCCTGTAGAATTTCCCCAATGGCCAATTCCTTTAGTGCTGAGCTTGGCCCGTACACCTAACACGGGCTTAATTCCCAACACTTTACCAGCTTCGATCGCGAGTTGAACTTCCTCAATTTGCTCGATGACAATTACTGGAGTTTGCCCCAAACGCTGGGCTAAGATGGCTGTCTCTACATATTCCCGGTCTTTATAGCCGTTGCAAATTAACATTGCACCGGGAGTTTTGAGAGTTGCCAAAGCGATCATTAATTCTGGCTTAGAACCTGCTTCTAAGCCGAAATAGTGCGGCTGACCAAATCTGACTAAATCTTCTACTAAGTGGCGGTGTTGGTTGCACTTGACGGGAAATACGCCGCGATATACGTTTTTGTAGTTATAACGGGCGATCGCTTTGGCAAAACAGGAATTTAAGCGCTCGATCCTGTCTTCCAGAATATCCGAAAAGCGGATCAACAAAGGCAGACCCAGACTCCGCTGTTTGAGGGATTCTACCAGATCGTACAAGTCTAGGGAACCACCGCGATCGCCCTTGGGAGACACTGTAATGTGACCCGCTGCGTTAATCGAAAAGTAGGGTTCACCCCAGCCTTGAATGCGGTACAGTTTCTCGCTATCCTCAATTTTCCAAGACTTTTGTGGCGGGATAGTCGCAATCGCAGTAACCACAGGGATAGCAATATCGGAGTTAGGGGTTGTGGTGGGGGCACTCATCGGATCGGGAACCTCACAGCAATTAGTTGAATAGATAGTTTAACTTATTCGGCTTGCTGCGATCGCCCCATGACTCGCAATATATAACAGGACTTACGCACGATTACGTAACGCCGCCATCCTGGCGGTAAGAATACCGC
>NZ_JAQMUA010000008.1:0-31977 GCF_028330895.1 Kamptonema animale CS-326
GGGGAAGATGGGGAAGAGGGGGAAGAGGGGGAAGATGGGGAGAGGGGGAGATGGAAATAGAATTAGGGAGTTTGGTGGAACTCATAATGTCTTAACTAACTTGGGGGTTGCTATATATAAAGTTTTGTAACAAATATCTGATTTGAGGTAAAAATCGCATTTTCACTCTGACAAACAGATTGATGTCAGTTAAGTAAATTCACCTAATTAAACATCAGATCGGGAGGGCTAAAAAGCTGACTTTATAAACATTCTTCCTTCTTTCCTAGATAACTAAATTTTTCTTCCTTCTTCCTTCTTCCTTCTACTTACTCAGCACTCAGAGTCGCGATCGCTTGTGCAAACCAATTAGCCGCACTAATATTAGTCCCTTGATTTAAACGCTCTAAAGTTTCTTCTAGCAAAGCAATTGGTAAGCCCGATAAAGCTACAGATTCTTGTATTTGTTCGTAAATTCCACTTGACTGTAAACGGAAGGCAAAGACTCGTTTTCCCTTAACATCAATTGCCCAATATTCAGGGATACCTAAATCTGCATAAAGTTTCTTTTTTTCATCTAAATCTGTGGCTAAAGTAGTATCTCCAACTTCCCCTACTAAATCGGGAACTCGCCATTGATTCAAATTAATTAATCGCTGTTCTCCTTCTTGCCATTGGGGGACACCTTCACCAATATATAAAACTAAATCTGGTGAGGCGGCTTGCGTGTTTGGCTTTTCGATTAAACAGCCTCCCAGAGAGCTAGCTGTTTGTGCTACTTGGCGACTAAACCAGATAAAAAATAGCATCGTGAATAGGTTATTGATGCTAGCATGATTAATTCCTTCGCCACTCATATCATCAACAAAAAGGTAGTTGCCATTAAAAAACAGTCTGGCTCTCTCAAGGGTAGGATCGTCGCGATATACCAAGTAATCCTCCCAAGTGGCGGGTATCCATTTGGGTAACTTGTTAGCGATCGCGCCTTGGCGGACTTGGGAAATTAAAGTAGTCATAGATTAAGTTTACGGCGAACTATTTCTGTAATTTTAACTTTTTTGTTATGCAGTTGACATCTCTAAAATTATAGGGCAGGATATAGGTAATGTAAAAAGTTGCCTTCAACTTTTATACAAAAAGACTGCGGCTGCTGAACCTAAGTCTTTTAACTCTTCACAAATCATCGCTTCATGGAGGTTGCTCTGCAACTTGCCAGAAACTACTTATGCAGCAGCCAAAAAATCTCAATCGGCTCCTGCGAGCTTTAGCTCGTGAGGGTTTGGATGTCAGTTACAATAACAAAGTTTACTCAATTTGTCTCAATAGTTCCCTAAAATTTGACGGAGACGATCGCGCTGCTAAAACAGCAGAAATTTTGCTCCCAGAAGGTTTTCCAGTGGAAGCAAAAGCGCTCAAACAATTGGCAAATTTAGCACAAGTTCGCCATCCTAAAGGTGGTTGTGTTTGCTGCGCGATCGCGACTCCAGATTTTCATCCCGGAGATGCAGGAGTAGCGATCGGTTCCGTTGTGGAAACCCAAGGAATTATCGTTCCTGCTGCTGTCGGTTCTGATATTAACTGCGGGATGCGGTTGCACGTTGCCGACTTGACGATCGATCGCTTCCTCGCCAAGCGCGATCGCTTTGTGGAACTGATGAAAGGCGACTACTTTTTTGGCACTCGCGATGTCGCCATGACAGCCAAAACCGCTCGTTCTATGTTCCAATACGGCATTCCCGGATGGCTGGATGGTATGCGGGACAAGGCAACTGGCAGTGCGATCGATTCCGACTGGACGCAGTTAGCCAAGGAGTGCGATCGCGTCTACTTAGGCGGTTCCATGAATGGGGATGAAAAATGGGCCCCCGCCGAACTCGTACCCAGCAGTGGAATCGTGCGCGACGGCGGACTTGCAACCATTGGCGGTGGTAATCATTTCGTGGAAATTCAGGTAGTTGAGGAAGTTGTAGACAAGGCTTATGCTTACAATTGGGGAGTGCGATCGGGTCAACTCGCCTTTATGATTCACTCAGGATCGCGCAATGTCGGCAAATACATCGGCGGAATGTGGCGCGATCGCGCACAGGAAGCCTGGCCAAAGCACCTCAAAACCCCCGAATCTCGGCTTTTCCCCCTTTCAGTCCACGACACCCCTAACCTCGTTGCAGACTACCTACAAGCAGAAGCAACCGCCGCTAACTACGGTTTTCTAAACCGCCTGCTGCTAGCAGAATTGCTACGTTTGCGCCTGCGACAAGTTTATGGCGATATCGAGGCCCCTTTAGTCTACGATTTGCCGCACAATATCACCTTAGCTGAAGGTGCCGGTTGGGTAACGCGCAAAGGCGCTTGTCCCGCACATTCTGGACAGCCTGCGATCGTCCCCGGTTCGATGGGTACGCCGTCTTACCTGTTGGTTGGCCTGGGAAACCCCCAATTTCTCAATTCAGCATCTCACGGTGCAGGTAGAGCGCGATCGCGCTTCGATCTCACTCGCCAAGGGGCCGACAAAACAGAAGAAAAATTGGGTTTAACTGGGGTGGATTGCATTACTTTACGCGAGGAGCGTAGAATTGAAGAAGCCCCAGCCGCTTATAAACCAATTCAACCAGCGATTAACGCTCAAGTTGAAGCTAAAATGGTTGACATTGTGGCTATAATGCAGCCAGTGCTGACATTTAAAGCGTAAATAAACGCGCTTTAGGTACATCAAAATCAAAGCAGTTGTTGACTCTTAATCTACCCGTTAGGCGAGCGGGGATGAAAGTCTCCGCTTAATAGCAAAAGTCGGTTAAAATTCAGATCTTGTACCATTCGCAAAAACCTGTAGGGGCGGGTTCGCCAACAGCTTTAACGGTAATGCAAAGGCTAAAAAACCCGCCCCCACACAGCGATTGAGTCCTTTACTGACAATGGTGCAAAATCTAAATTTTCACCTACTTAAGCTATTAGCCAGGGAATAAATTCCCTGGCTGGTGATAAGAGGTAGTACAAAATCTGAAATTTACCCACTTACCTACATCCTAAATTGTCACCAAATCTACCCAAATCTAAACCTCCTCTCAATCGCCTGCTGAAATATGGACGACGTTATCGCGTACAAATTTGGCTGGCAAGTATTTGCTCAATTTTAAATAAAATCTTCGACTTAGCACCCCCAGCTTTAATCGGCGCAGCCGTTGACGTAGTAGTAAAAAAAGAAAATTCATTCATGGCTCAATGGGGCGTACAAGATGTCTTTTCCCAACTGTTAATACTTACTCTCCTCAGTTTCATTATTTGGGGATTAGAATCTGTTTTTGAATATGCCTATGATTGGTTATGGCGAAATTTGGCTCAGAACATTGAACATGACTTACGCATCAATGCCTATACTCACCTCCAAGAATTAGAATTAGCTTATTTTGAAGAGCGAAGTTTGGGCGGATTGATGTCCATACTTAACGATGATATCAATCAATTGGAGCGCTTTTTAGATAGCGGCGCAAATGACTTGCTCCAACTCGTGACCACCGTAATAATTATCGGTGGTGCTTTCTTTCTGGCATCTCCCAATGTAGCTTGGTTCGCCATGTTGCCGATGCCATTTATTATCTGGGGTTCGATTGCTTTTCAGGGATATCTTGCTCCCCGTTATGCCGATGTGCGGGAAAAAGTAGGTTTACTTAACGGGCAATTAGCAAATAATTTAAGCGGGATTACAACTATTAAAAGTTTTACCGCCGAAGAGTATGAAATTAAGCGGATTGAGAAAGAAAGCGAAGCTTATCGGCAAAGTAACCGTCGCGCAATTGTGCTTTCTGCTGCTTTTATTCCCGTAATTCGAGTAATTATTTTGTTGGGTTTCACAGCTACTTTGCTAGTTGGTGGCATGGAAACAGTCGCGGGTAGAATGTCCGTCGGTACTTACAGCGTATTGGTATTTTTAACACAGCGCTTGCTTTGGCCTTTGACGCGGTTGGGTGACACTCTCGATCAGTATCAACGGGCGATGGCTTCTACAAATCGAGTGATGAATTTGCTGGATACTCCGACTACAATCCCTACGGGAGATATCCGCTTGCCAATTAGTGCTGTCAGAGGAGAGTTAGAATTTGAAAATGTCACCTTTGCCTATCATCAAAGACAGCCAGTAATTAGGTATTTTTCTCTCAAGATTCCCGCAGGTAAAACTATTGCGATTGTGGGTTCGACTGGTTCGGGAAAAAGTACACTCGTGAAATTATTATTAAGGTTTTACGAGATCCAATCAGGTAAGATTACGCTGGATGGAATTGAATTAAATAAACTGAATTTGAAGGATTTACGGCGAGCAATTGGGTTAGTGAGTCAGGATGTATTTCTATTTCACGGTACGGTAGCAGAAAATATCGCCTATGGTACTTTTGACGCAACCCCTAAACAAATCGCGTTAGCGGCTAAAATTGCGGAAGCGGAGGAATTTATTAAGGAATTGCCGCAAGGTTATGAGACAATTGTAGGGGAGCGAGGTCAAAAATTGTCGGGGGGACAGAGGCAGCGGATTGCGATCGCACGGGCAGTTTTGAAGAATCCGCCTATTTTGATCCTTGATGAAGCGACATCGGCCGTAGATAATGAAACTGAGGCAGCAATTCAGCGATCGCTGGAACGGATTACGAAAAATCGGACAACGATCGCGATCGCACATCGTCTTTCTACCGTCCGCAATGCTGACTGTATCTATGTAATGGAACAGGGAAGGCTGGTAGAATGGGGAAGGCACGAACAACTGCTGGAACAAAATGCAGTTTATGCCGCACTTTGGCGCGTCCAATCTGGTTTAAAATCAAATATTGTAGGGGAGTAAGTAGGCGAATATATGTATTCTTTAGTCATGGCGAAAATATATTAAAGTCCTTGTCAAAGCAGTGAAATAATCCCAAATTCTTGAGATTGCTTCGCTTAGCTCACCATGACACAGTTGTACTCATAATGATATACTGATGTTTGCAAGGAGATAGTTAAGTTTAATTATATCCGCCTACTTATTATTCCCTAATTGACAATAAACAAGAGGATAAAATGTTATTATTTGGTGTTCCTCAACAGGATCGAGACGAAAACAACTGGCGACGGAAATTAGATAAATTCATCAAAGCTAATCAGCAAGAAATAGCTGCTTTAGCTTGGGGTCTATTGTTAGAACGTGGTAAAGAAAGCGATCAAACTCTGGGAATTGATATTGAACCAACACCGCATTTCGTCTATTGTAGCAGAGAAGCAATAGAAACGCTGAACCGGAATGTGAAGGATCATATTCAGGAGATTTTGGGAGTTTTAGATGCTCACGATCCTGAGAAAGAAGTGGTAATTATTAGCATTGGCGAAGGTCAAGTTAAAATGATCCAATTTGAACCGGAACTCCCACTCGCTACTTGTTTTGAGCAAGTTGCAACGGACGTAGATACATTGCTAGAGCGTCTAGAAAAGCGAATGAAGGAGTGTATATAGCTTGTTAACGGTTAACTGTTAGCAATTAGTGATAATAGTAGGTTGGGTGTAACGAAGTGAAACCCAACATCAGGATTGTAGCAATACTTTTCAGGATTAGTATAACCAGGAGTTAAAATAACCCGCAGGCGGCGACTCATCCCTCAAAACTTGAGCTTTGTCTAAATTAGGGACAATTTCCGATAATTCTTTACCTGCTTCGATCTCAATGGCTCTATCTGCTAAAGAAAAGGAAAACTGATGATAATCTTGTAGATAGTTGACTCTTTCCATAATTTCATTTTTATCAATCGCACTGCTATTAGTAGCAATAATAATACTATTAACTTGATTCCAAGGACATATATATATTTGTGCAAATACACTTTGGATAGTCTTTACTTTTTCAGCATAGAACTCATCCCTTTGCAGCAGATTGACTGCAATAACTCCATCCCTTGATAAGTGTTGTTCGCAAAGTTGATAAAATTCCTTTGTTCCTAATCCCTGTGGCATATAACCGCTGCCCAAGAATACATCAGTCATAATTATATCATACTGAATATCTTGATTCATTTGCTCAAGATACTCTCTTCCATCTTGAATTACCAATTGGAGTTTATCATTAAATTGTACTCCGAAAAACTTTTGGGCAACCGCAGGCGCAGTTGGCTCAATATCAGCACATTCAATCGCAGCATCAGGGAAATAGTGATGTAAAACTAGGGGAATCCTCCCACCGCCAAAGCCAGCAATATAAATTTTCTGGGGTTCTGGTTTCCAGACTAAAGTTAACAGCATTGCTTGAGTGTAAGCGGAGACTAAATCTAGGGGATTATTTAAGTTAAGCACCGATTGCACTAAATCCGTGTTTAAATTAATCTTTTCTACTAAAGCTAATCTCACCTGAGATTTATCCTTTCTAACTATCACAAAGTGAACTCCTGAAGGTTCGCAATAAAGGATTCCATCTGGTTGTATTTGTAGCCAAGCGAGGCGCTGCTGAATTGCTTGTAAATTGGTAGATTGCCAATTCTTTTTGCGATCGGATATCATAAATATTAGCTAACCTTTAATGGGATTGCAGTTTCTTCTATGCTACCAATTCTATACTTAATACGGCATGGCACGTCTAGATTACATAGTTGTAGGGTAGTACCTCCTTGCCTACTCCTGACCGCGATAGCTACGCTTCACCCAGAGTATTGCCCCTACAAAATTACACAATTGATTTAGACGTGCTATTTTATGGAAAAGCGATCGCGAAAGGTGAATCAGATGGTTGTCGCAATTTCTAAGGCTGAATTGAATCAAGGTAGAGCTTTGCTGTCAAATGTGACATGGGAGACTCTGGAAAAGTTAGATATAGATTTGGCTGAAACTGGGGCACGTTTAACTTATTTGGATGGGTGTTTAGAAATTATGGCTCCTTTATCTGAGGAACATGAAGAACCGAAAAAAACTTTAGGTCAGCTTGTAGAGATTTATATGCGGATGAAAAACATTCGTTTTTATGCACGCGGTAGTACAACCATCGGGATGAAGGAATTGGGCGCACGGAAGGAACCGGATGAGTCTTATTGTTTGGGTACGCGAAAGTCAGTTCCAGATTTGGCGATTGAGGTGACAGTGACAAGTGGTGGAATTGATACGCTGGAAATTTATCGTCGAGTCGGTGTACAAGAAGTTTGGTTTTGGGAGGATGGTGTAATTTCGGTTTATTGTTTGCGCTCTACGGGGTATGAGTTGGTGAGTAATAGTACACTTTTGCCAGAGTTAGATTTAAGATTAATCGAGTTTTATTCGCGGATGGCGGATCAATATGATGCGGTGAATGCTTTTATGCAGTTGTTGAGGTAGAACTTGATAATCGCTATGAAATTACGATCTATATTTTAGACTGAATGTATGCTTTGAATACAGGATTAATGAGAAACATCGCTCGGGTTTCTATTTGCACTTTTTCAACTAAGCTACGTCTGCTTAAGGATTGGATGACTTGCCACAATTCAGCTTTAGAGAAGCCACTATCAGCAGGTTGTCGAGAAATATCTACGGCTTCATTTTGACTGGCTAACCAGTAGAATGTCTTTTTTTCTGAGTCTGATAAACGCTCTAGGTGAGATGCTAAAATTGGTTCTAAATCACCTAAAAATAAATCATTTTTATTATCTAAAAGCTATAGGCTATACTATCAATAATATTTGGGTATATTCCTCGCTTGATAATAGTTTCCCAACATCTCTCTATATCTTCTATATTAATACCTTGGCAACTTTTGTGAAATTCAAGGTATTGAAATATTGGTCGAGATAATTGAGATTGTAAATGTTTTTTTCTTTTTTCAGGAATTACGATATAAATTGGGAAGGTTGGGTCTATAAATGTTAAGGGATTTAATTTAACATTAGCGACAAAATCACCCATACGCAATAGTCCAGAGTGAATTGCAGTAGTGCATTCAATTTCAAATAATGCTACTACTTTAAACTGGTCTTTTTCATTTAGCCATATTACATCAATTAATTTACTAATTTTTTCAACTTTTTTTTCTAATCCACCCAAAGGGAATCCTTCCATTGTTAATTCTTTAAGTTTACCGAACCTATAGTCCCCGAAAGTATCGTCCCCGACTCTATACTCTCTGAATCTATAGTCCTTTAAGTGCTCGTTTCTAGCAATCCATACTCTATAGCCTAATTTTTGTCCTATCTCTGCGAGAATTCCCTGCATTTTAGTATGTATTGAAATCTTTGGTAATAAAAGCGGTGGATATTTTTTCGGGAAACTATTTTGATATTTTGGTTCACATTTTAATTTTATTTCAATCGGTTTAATTGTGTATTCTTCAAATAAATTTAACTGAATTATATCGCTTTCTTCAATTTCTTCAAGGATTTTTTCCACTCCTATAGCATCGGTTTTATCAGCCCTTTCGATATTTTTTACTTTTTTTTGATAAGCATTGGTAAGGTTAGCGCCTCTAATATTAGCCCAATCTAGGTCTGCTCCTTCAAGATTTGCATCTCTCAAGTCTGCATAAATAATATCTGACCATTTCAGATTAGCTTCTATAAGAGATGCCCCTCTTAATTGAGCGCTGATTAAATTAGTATAGCTTAGATTGCTATAATTTAAGTTTGCATTGCTCAAATTTGCACCACTTAGATTAGCAAAGCTCAGATCAATTTCTGTCAAATCAGCATCCATTAAGTCACAACCATGAAAATCTCTTCTGCCTTCTGCATAAAGTTGTTTCAGTTCGTTTTCATCTATATTCATAAACTCCTCTCAACTATTTTATTAAAGTACATTGCTTTAAGTGAATGTAGAGCATATTATCTGTGTTCGCCCTACCTACTCACTGGCTGAAACCCCTGCACAAAAGTCATCCAGCGTGGTATTTTATCACCTGTAATATTTAGGATGGGAATATTGAAACTTCTGACATCGGGGCGACCGGTTTCACCAGCCGAAAAAGTAATATTCGTAGGTTCCAATTTACCTAAACCATAGGCACTAGCTATTTGATTAGCAAGTTGGCAGGTTATTACAAAACTTCCCATATTAATCGTGCCACCCCCAGCCTCGTAATTCCAAGTAATACCGGGTGTTAAATTTCCCTGCTGACACATAAAGTGGGTAACTTCAAACATTTTAGCAATGTGAACATCATATCGCCTTAAGCGTCCTCCATAGGCCGATGCTCTGGTATCGTTTTCTGGTACTATAATCGATCCAAATCCTTCGTCAAAACCAAGCTTCATCGGTAGTGCTGTGGAACTTGTAAGCGGTTGACTCGCTTGGGGTTGTACGCGAGTCGATGATATCTGTACTGGTTTGACAAATTGACTATTAGCACGAACGAAACAACGTTGCACCCCACCAGTAGCGTAGTTTTTTCCTACAAAAAGCCAAGGTAAACCCCTGGTATCCCGGAAAGTACCAGCAGCATTACTAGGAAAGCTTTCAAAACGTTGTCCCTGTTTTAAAACACCAACTACAGACCAATTAAAAATATTAAATGGAGTTCGATTGTCAACACGCATAAGTTCTTCAAAAGAAGAATTCATGCGACAATTTAACCCATTTGGGTCTGGGTCTACTACTTCCCAATAAGTATGATAAGCTCTTCCCATATAATCCCCTTGATTATTAGGACTTGGGAGAGGTGCAGTAGAACCCAGTTTAGCTGTTCCTAATACCAGAAGAGTTGCAAGAGTAATGGTTTTTAATTCTTTTAACATGAGGATCGCTTTTTAAACACTACATCGATCATAGTATTTAATGATTTTATGAAACACTAACTCTATCATACTTTGGGATAAAAAACTATAGTTCAGACTTAAACTTAGCCTTAGCTGCTCGCAGTTTTTCCCATGCAGCTTCGGTTCCTGGTTGTGGTGGTTGCGCTGCAATTCTCGCAATCAGATCGCGATTTTTTTCTTCATAATACAGCCGCAGTTCCTCCGCTTCTTTAAGCACCTGTTGATACTCAACTTCAACATCAGCGCGATTGACCTCAATATAAGCTAAAGCCGCGTTAATTTGTGCTTCTGTCAGATCGAACAATCCCCTACCCTAATAAACTTAGGTGGATATTGAGCCGTCACATAGTCCATAATGTCGTAGATAGTGATGCGCGTACCCGCGATCGCGAGTCCTCTTTCTGTACGAATAATAGCTGTTTGTTCGTTAGATATATTTGTCATACTTATAGTCTCCTAGAAGTTATTTCTATTTTAACTCACCGTTCTCTAGTATGCGAACTATTTCCTGTGGTTTTAGAACTGGATATATTGCTCATAATTCATCGGATCGCAATCTGTTTTGTCCCTATAAACTCTGTCTCAATAACGAGATCCTCATCTTCTAGGAGCATCTCAATTACCTCACGTAGATTCTCCTGTAACTCATCCAATGTTTCTCCCTGGGAATGTGCCCCAGGAAACCCAGGAATATAACCAATGTAAAGATTGGTATCCGAATCTTTTTCGATTATAGCAGTAAATGTTTTCATAAAATTCGCTTTCTAGCTTGTCGCCCAACTACATTTCCTTGTATCATTCTGCCGTCCTGACCAATGTACCACCAACAGCGTAAACCGCATCAAAACCAATCCGTTCCCCCCAAATTCTTGCATTAGCCTGTTTAGCTCGTAATTTGCCACTTGTCACCACCAAATCTTCACCAATTTCATATTCACCCGTCTCCACATTGTATTTAAGGATTTTAATATTCATTAATTGTATCATATTTGAGAATCAATTGACCCAACTTTCTCGAATTTATAATTTCTCCCGATCGCTAATATCAACTTTAGCCTATCCCAAAATTAAGGAGCCATCAGGCGACTTCTTTGGTAACTGTAAGGTTAATATTATCAATGACGGGTAAAGGAAGATTCAGGGTGAGACTAAGTAAAATCCAGTCTTCTAATACCACTTGCAATTAAGACTTACATCACGTCCTTAAAAATAGTTTCAACCTACTAAAAACCATCACAATCAAAGCCAAAGTTAAAGTATAAGCAAATCCTCTCAAAAACCCCTTAATTGGGTCTGTAGAACTCATCTCTACAATCACAGGTTCCCATTTACTTAAAACCAGAACTGGCCAGATAAGATTAGCAAAACCCGCATATCCAATCATCGGATTAACACCATTGTCGATAAATAGTTGTAACCAAGCTTT
This sequence comes from Kamptonema animale CS-326, assembly GCF_028330895.1. NCBI lineage: Bacteria > Bacillati > Cyanobacteriota > Cyanophyceae > Oscillatoriales > Microcoleaceae > Kamptonema > Kamptonema animale. The sequence continues at coordinate 11,125 of NZ_JAQMUA010000008.1, forward strand.
CTTTTTAAAGAAATCTACTAAAATAGTCAAAGCAATCAACATAAAAATTGCCAACCCCGTTGTCACAAAAAAGTAACTCAAGGTTGCTGAATCTTTCTTAATCCCTGCTTGATAAGGCTCTAGTAATAATCCTAAAGCCAACCAGTAAAATCCCCAACAATAAAGTTTATATAGTAAGTTTTCCGTAGTATTACCCGGATTTTTTACTAAAATCCATCCTAACAAACAAAGTACAAACGTTAATAATGTAGTTTGCCATAGCCATCTAGCTTGCAATCCTATTAATAGAATTAAATTGAGAGCGAACATCAAAATCATTATGCTAAAATAGCGCCAGCTATTCCATCTAGCTTGACTTTCATCTTCCGGCGACGAATATTCTATCCATCTGCAAAGTAAATCGCCCACAATAGTACCCGGAATTACAATAAATAAATACTTTAAATAATCAAATTGAAAAATCCAAGGTGCAGGCGATGACGACCAAATCAATTTAATCCAACCTTCCGAACCAGAAGACAATCGCATCGCCAACAAAAAAGCTAACAATCCCACTCGTAACCACACATTTGAGCGAGTAAATAACCAAATTAGAGAACCAAAAACAGCCATATTGGTCAATACAACTAAGATAATATCGCTGCGTTCCAGAGAAAAGCCATTTCCGTTTGGATAAGTTATATTAGATACGAAGATAAACCCTAAAGTCCAAGCACTAAGTGTTATTCCTGTTCGCAGCCAGGAAAACCAAGATTTTGGTAAACGGACAAACATTAAAAATAGGATTAAAAATCCCTGTAAAGCTAGCCACCATTTTTGCGAACTTGCCTCATTAGGATTGATGACAGTTGGTCGAATATGTTGAAGAAATATTGCAAACGATCCTAACAAAAATCCTCTTTGGAGGATGGATAAAATCACTTTTTTTGTATCGCATCCTTTGGCAATGCGGCGAGATAAAGCCAGCGGTATAGCGGCCCCCATTGCGAATAAAAAGAATGGGAAAACTAGATCGACCCATGTTAATCCAGCTAGTTTAGGATTGAAGAGATGACTAGGTGGTGGCTCTTGGGCGTGGTACATCCAAGCAGGTAATGTTTTGCGAGCAATTGTCCCTGATAAAACCATTGCTAAAACAGCAATTCCCCTTAGCGCATCTAGTGCATCAGCGCGTTTAGTAACATTAGGAGTAGACATATCTTGAGAATTTACCATGTCTCTAGTGTTCATAAAATCTCTAGTCAATCGCTTTAAATTTACTTCTAATTAAGCTTCGCAGCCAACCTCCTGCTGCCATTGTTGTCAGTCTTTCTACTGAGTGTTTCTTGTTGGCAGTCAATCGGGGTATGCGATACGGATTTGTTCCCCAAAAACCGAGCTTTAAACTTAGGCTATTGTACAAATATCCCGATAAGTAATATTTTGATACGTACTTATCAACTTCTTTATTGACAGCGCCATAGGGGTAGGCAATGTGAGAACCAACTGTTCGATTTGGATCTAAATCTTGAGTGCATTTCCTCAATTTAATTTGAGCCTGCTCTAATTCTCGCACTAAAGCTTTCGCAGAAATCCTGGTTAAATTTTCATGGTTAAGTCCGTGAGATTGGAGGTCATAAAAACCTTTTTCAAAGCCTTCCCGTAACTCTTTACAGTTGGCTTTGTCTAAAGTTTTACCGCGTCGGCCGATAAATCCGGGATTGACAAATAAAACTACTTTGATTTTTTGTCCATATTTATTTTCAAGTCTTTCTAAGATGGGGAGGAGATTTGTATAGACGCTTTTATAGCCATCATCGAAAGTAATCATTACCTTTTTTTGATGACGGTGTTCAGGGGGTAACACTTGACTGGGTTTACTTAGGTAATAATCATAGAGTTCTTGAGTAGATAGAAACCAATAGTTATCTCGCACTAAATTATCTAAAAAAGCTTCTAAGTCTTGCTGGTAATAATCGCTTTTTAATTCGGTTGGCAATGGGAAAGCTCCTGGCTTATTCTGAATATCAACAATATCATGGAAACCAAAGACGGGGATTTTTACTACAAACGTTGCTTCGAGAACTTTGGTAATTAGCAAAGTCAGAAGGAAGGCAAACAACAGGCTAAACAGGCGCTTTTTGCTGATAGTTTTAAGAGGAAAGATAGGCTTAAAATAACGAGGAAATTTATAAACCAAAAAATTTCTCATTGACAGTCAAAACCTAATTTTTTTTGCAAATTTCATGACTTGGCAAGCCTCTAAGTTACTGTGCATCGTTTCTAGAAGATAACGATTGAGATGGTATCGCCTGTTTTACCTACAAGTTGGTCTCCTCAAACGAGGCACTAAGCCTCAAGAACTTCCCTCCACCCCCAACTAGGAGAGAACTCACCCCCCGATAGGCAAACAATATTTTAGAATATCGTAATCTGTAGAGTGTTCTTAAACGCACTTGCCGCGATATACTTCAAAATATAGAGGCTTGTTTTCCGTTTGAATTTTCCCAAGGGCCGGAGCTATGACATCCTATGCAACCTCCACTGCTAGAGCCGAGATGAGTGAGATCCGGCGATTGAAAGGCATACTGCCGCCAGAACTGCAAAGCTGGGTCACAGTAGAAAAGACCGTAGAGGTCAATCCACCCCTGATCCGCAGCGAAGAAATAGGCAAAGACCAAGTAGAAATTCAAATTGACCTGATCCGTTGGGAACAACTAGCAATGGATCAGAGAAATTTGCTATTCTGGCATGAAGTAGCCAGAGTTCAAAACGATACGATCGCCAAAGACGGCTGGGAAATGGCAGCCCTCGCCATCGGCTTAGGTGGCGCAGTCGGCGAACTGTGGGTACAAGACGGCTTACTACTGCTGCTGGCATTAGCCCTCTGCGGCGTGTCAGGTTGGAGACTCTATCAAAAAAATAATGGAGAGAAAAACCTCAAAGAGGCAGCAGAAGCAGACGAAAAAGCGATCGCTCTTGCCACTCGCTTCGGCTACACCCTCCCCAACGCCTACAAAAGCCTGGGAAGCGCCCTCAAAACCCTAGTGGAGCAAACCTCCAAAAAGCGGCAGCGAGCCAGATACGAAGCACGGCTGCAAGCCCTCAAACGCAGTGCAGCCAAAGCCAAAGCCAAAGTCAAAAGTAGCGATCGCCAAACCGAACAATCAGAAAACGTCTACAACTTATAACTATCTTGGGGAACGGCATCAGTTTCAGCCATCAGGTTTCAACATCACTCTGAACAACTCGGCTCTGAGCAATCAGAAGTCGCGTTCCCCCCTCCGCCCAAGCCCAATCCCATCTTGCCTGAAGCCCAATCGCATTTTGTAAGCGATACATCGATCGACTTATAAAAATTTAAGACAGAATAGGCGATAAGATACTAGCTTGAAATTTGGAATCAAGACTTCATGGTCAGCCAAACCCCAGAGGCAGAGTTTCGGGTAACTTACAAGGGCGAGATTCCCTCCGTTCATTTGCCCGTTCGTTTGAGTGTACTTGAGGCCGTAGCCTTTAAGACCACCTGCCAGCAATTTTTCTCTGGGACTACCATCCCTAGTGAAATCATCCTTGATTTTAACCAGACCACATTCATAGACAGCAGCGGAATCGGTGCCCTGGTCAGCAACATGAAAGTAGCTAGGCAAAAGGGCAGCAACCTAGTGCTGCGGAGAGTCAACCCGCAAGTAATGGCAGTATTTGCCCTCACCAGCCTAGACCAAGTATTGACCATCGAGCAACCCGCCCCCAATGCAAACTCAACAGAAACTCACCACTCAAAAGACAATCAGCTACCGATTACTCATCCCTCAGTACGCTCTTGGGTAAAGCGCCTCATAGACATCGTAGGAGCTTTAGTCGGTTTAGGAATTACAGGAATTTTATTCCTACCAATAGCCATAGCCATTACCATTGACAATCCCGGCCCCATATTTTTCGGGCAAACCCGTTGCGGGTGGATGGGAAAGCATTTTCGGATCTGGAAATTCCGTTCCATGTGCGTCAACGCCGAAGCCCTCAAATCCCAAATCAAAAACCAAGCCTCTGGAGCCATCTTTAAAAACGATAATGACCCCCGGATCACGCGAGTAGGCAGAATCATGCGGAAGACAAGTCTCGACGAACTGCCTCAATTTTGGAACGTACTTAAAGGCGAGATGAGCCTCGTCGGTACCCGCCCCCCAACCCCCGATGAAGTTGAGCGTTACGAGGTTCCCCAGTGGCAACGTTTAGATGTCAAACCCGGCATGACCGGCGAGTGGCAAGTTAACGGCCGCTCTTCTGTGCGTGACTTTGAAGATGTCATTCGCCTGGATTTAAAATATCAACAAAACTGGAGCCTGATGTACGATCTGAAATTAATTTTCAAAACTATAGCCGTCCTGTTTAATAAAAACAGCGGTGCTGTATAGAATTAATGAAAGATGAGCAACTAAGGGTTAAATCTCATCTTCAGGTTCACAGCAACCTGAAAGATTTAACAGTTGTTTTAGAATGGTTAGAAGAAATTGCACTTCCCCTCCTCCCCCATCAACTATGGTGGCAGTGCCAATTAATTTTAAACGAAGGCTTTACAAATGCTGTCCGCCATGCTCACCAAGACTTACCTCCTGAGACTCCCATTGAATTAGATCTCAAAATATATACCAATTCTTTAGAAATTCTAATTTGGGATCGCGGTCAACCATTTAACCTAAAAGAAAAGTTACAATCCATCTTAAAACAGAACTCCGACCCCTTAGAAGCAGAAGGAGGAAGAGGGCTAATGTTCATAGACAAGCTTACCGACGAACTTCATTATATTCGTACTCCTGACGATCGCAATTGCCTAATTATGCGAAAAAGCATAACTTGACTATTATTAACTTAAGCAGGAGTGAATACTTCTTAAGTAACGCGACCCTCTGGGTGGTTTCTTTACCGCCCAGAGCGCGGCGCTAAAAATAAATTCGGGTTTAGTCGGATTAAAGATAATAAAGGGTGAATTTTACTTAGTATCTTAGATTTATAGCATTTCTCAAGCAAGCGAGGTACGCCCTAGCAATCAGAAATTAGCAATTAGCAATTATAGCAATCGCCAAGGTGGTTGGGACATTTTAGTTTCCTCAAACCCTTAATTCTATTCCCTTCTTCCTCTTCTTTTCTGAGCATGGGAGCATCGTAGTTCCTCTTTTCCCCTTCTTCCCCTTCTTCCCTGAGCATCCTAGCCCCTAACCCCTAGCCCCTAAGCAGGCAGGTGTACATCATCTACCGCAGAAATGCTATATAGATTCAACAGCCTCTAGAGAAAACAGGAAGCAGGGTAAGTCCACAATAATTAACTGGGTGCATCTGTCTCCGTTGATTAGGCAGGAAACATTTGCTTCAAACTTAAAATTATGCGTATTTTGATCTATTCCTATAACTACTACCCAGAACCCATAGGCATTGCTCCCTTGATGACAGAACTAGCAGAGGGTTTAGTCAAGCGAGGCCATCAAGTTCGGGTAGTCACAGGTATGCCCAACTATCCGCAGCGCCGGATTTATGAACAATATCAAGGCAAGTGGTACCTGACCGAAGAGAGAAACGGTGTCAAAATTCAGCGTAGCTACGTGCGGATCAACGGCCCCCATCCCACCTTGCTAGATAGACTCTTACTCGACGGTAGCTTTGTAGCTTCCAGTTTCTTCCAAGCTTTCAACGGTTGGCGACCTGATGTGATTTTCTCCACTGTACCCCCTTTGCCGATTTGCGTCCCAGTCGCCATTTACGGAGGGTTTCGCGCCTGTCCCATCGTTCTCAATGTTCAGGATATCGTTTCGGAAGCAGCCGTGCGTGTTGGTCTGGTGAAAAAAGATAGCTTGCTGATTCGGATTGCCGACACTTTGGAAAAATTTGCTTATCGCACAGCTACTCATATTAGCGTAATCGCTGATGGATTTGTTGAAAAATTACTTTCGCAGGGAGTATCTCCTAATAAAATTGTTTGTATTCCTAATTGGGTTGATGTCAATTTCATTGGCCCTTTACCCAAAGAAAATAACCCCTTCCGGGAATCTCACCAACTCACAGGCAAATTTGTTGTGCTTTACTGCGGCAATATTGCTCTCACTCAAGGTTTACAAACAGTTGTTAAGGCCGCAGCTCGTTTAAAGGATATCCCTGAAATTGCTTTTGTAATTGTGGGAGAACCGACGGCATTAGGGGAATTACAGAAGGACTGCGATACTTATAAAGCTCCTAATGTTTTGCTATTACCCTTTGAGCCACGAGAAAAATTACCCCAGATGTTAGCGGCGGCTGATGTTAGTTTGGTAGTGCAAAAGCTGCGCGTCACTAATTTTAATATGCCCTCAAAAATCCAAGTAATTCTGGCTTCTGGCCGGGCAATTGTGGCCTCAGTGCCAGAAACAGGTACGGCAAATAAAGCAGTCTTAGAAAGTGGTGGTGGTGTTGTAGTGCCTCCTGAAGACCCCCAAGCCTTAGCAGAGGCGATTCAAGAGTTATATCTTCATCCCGCTCAGGTGGAAGCTTTGGGTCAGCAAGGTAGAAAGTATGCCGTCGAACACTATGGTTTTGAGGAAGCTTTGAATCAGTATGAGGCTCTATTCTCCGCCGTTGCAGCTCGTAGAACCCCAATCTTCGAGCCGTTGCCCAAATAGGGATGAGAAGGCAAAATATAACAACCGCTAATGGCTAATGGCTAATGGCTAATTGCTAATTGCCAATTGCTAATTGCCAATTGCTAATGGCTCATAGCTCATGGCTACCTTCCCCATCTCCCCCATCTCCTCTGCTCCCCCATCTCCTCTGCTCCCCCGCTCCCCCGCTCTTTCCCTAGCCCCTAACCGACGAAAGTGGTTGCTATACTTATCGCTCTTTTCTCACTCTTCCCACATCTCCCAAATTCAACTTAGCCCGCAATTCATCCTTAATCCTATTCAGGATAGAACCCTCGTCCAAAGAAGCCAAAATTCTACTGACAACAGCTTTGGGCCCATCGTCTCCCCAAGATGCACCATTAGCCAAATAAGCTTTAGTTACCTGTCCAATTCCATAGGAAGAAACGCCAGCAACCCCAGCTTGAGTGACGGCTACAGATAAATAAGGCGCTAAAGATAATCCACCCGTTGCAGGTGCAGCCATTCCTAACAAACCTTTGAGAGAACTCAAACCAAAATTAGCCACCAATTCGCTCGCAGTAATTCCGCCCATACTAATCGCCATTTTTTGCAACAATTCTACTGCTCCCGCTTCTGTCATCCCAATTCCGTAAAGCTTAGATAGTGTTAATACCATTGCTACATCAATTACAGCACCGCTGAGAATGTCGAGAACAGTAATCGGATTAAGCGCGATTGCTACCGCCTTAGTCATCACCCCATTCCAAATAATTTTATTAGCACTATCTTCGCGAATCTCCATTTTTCGCTTCACTAACTGCTCGTTCACATCACCCGCATAGAGCATCGTATTTAGCGCCACTAAAGATTTACCTTCGCGGTCTAAAATCTCCAGAATTTTAAGTTTTAAATCATCTATTTGCGGTGTTCCGCGAGTCATTTTGACATTCATACTGCCATCAGCACGCCGCACAGCATTAGGAATTAAAGGCGAAGCCGCCGCCATCACGATTTCATCCGGTGACAGCAACTCTCGCACCCGCTCGTCCCGAATTTTGTGATAGATGGCAATGCGATCGGCATCAGGATAGTGATCGATTTTGTTGAATACTAAAAGCATCGGTTTCCCAGCTTCGCGCAACTGAGAAAGCGCCTCGTATTCTACTTTAGTGATGTCACCCGCAACCACAAATAGAATTAAATCAGCCTGTTTCGCTACCTGACGCGCCAAAGCTTCGCGAGTCTCGCCATCTACTTCATCAATCCCCGGAGTATCGATTAATTCAACCTGGGATAAGCGATAGATAATGGGAGCGTTAGAAAGCACTGGCAATTGTCGCTGAGTTTCTAATTTACCGCACTCCCCATCTCTCCTACTCCCCATCTCCTCTTGACCTATATCCCACTCACCAATCGTCATGCTGCGGGTAACACCGTGAGTCGGGCCAGTTTCAAAAACATTTTGCCCTAATAGAGCATTCAAAACTGAAGATTTACCACGCCCTACCATGCCAAATACTGCTATTTGCACGCAAGTTCGTTCTAACTTGTCGAGCATTTTTTGTAGCCCCCCAATTGCGGGTTCGAGTCCGCTACGTTCTTGGGGTGTCAAGTCCATATTTTCTACTATGTCTCGCAGAGCTTCTCTTGCGTGCCGCAAGTTCAGTTCGGACTGAATATCTGCAAAGTTTAAAATGGTGTTATCCAGTTCTTTATCGATTTCCATTAAGCTAGGGGCTAGGGAAGAAGGGGCTAGAGGTTAGGGGCTAGGGAAGAAGGGAATAAAATCAGCTTTCAGTAATTTAGAATGTCCTAACCACTTTGGCGGTTCCTACAAATAGATTCTTAACAGTTAACAATTAACAGTTAACAGTTAACAATTAACAATTAACAATTTAAAAGCGGACTTTGCCTTAACCGCAAAGACCGCCTTTACTAATTTATAACTGCGGAAATCAAATGGGCGGATGCCACACTTTGCAGTTAATACGATCGGAACATGACGGCTCCCGCAATGTAAGTCAGGGAATAATCCCCTTAGCGGAAACGTCTGTCGCGCCGTCGCGCAACTGCTTTGCGCTTGCGCTTTTCCAGTGGAGTTTCAAAGTGTCGGCGCTTCTTGACATCCGCCAAAATCCCTGCACTAGAGACTTGACGCTTGAATCGGCGCAAGGCTGATTCAATTCTTTCATTCTCGCCGAGTAGCACTTGAGTCATTCTTCCTACTTCCTTGTAATTCCCAATTAAAGATTATGCAATTACTAGGCTATCGAATTTTGACACTTCCAACCCTACAGGGTATGGAATTTTTTAGAGATTTGGCTCTAAATATCCCTATTACTAGATTACTGGGGTTCTTGGTCGCAATCCTTTTGCCTTAAAAAGATGAGCTGCTATGTTAGCATTACAACAGCAACAACAAGCATTTAGGGTCGATTTCTCCTTGGTTGCGCGGAGTCTCCCTGTATCTTTTAAAATGGTTAGGAATTTGCTTCCCAAACTTAAGTTTGTGTATCCGTCCCACAACTCTAGATTACACGATACTAAGGATGTTTTCAAGATTTGCTACAAACTTTATCACCCATACGACTTAACCTATTACTTACGTAACGCCGCCATCCTGGCGGTCAAGAAACCGGGCCTGGAAAGCGACCGTACTAAGATTTTGCGTAAGTCCTGACTCAGATATTTTGACTGAGGCTCTTATGCAGAGTGCCGAGAGCGATCTTCGTCGGGTAGAGTGGGCTTAGGTGGCAGTAAAAATTTGGGGCATTATTTTACGTTTTGCCGTTTTGCCTTAATTTTAAATTTTAAATTCTAGTGTTTCTAAATTAATAGCGTCCTCCCCCTGCTCTAGAAGATTTGCCGCCGTTACCGCTGCGGTTGCCGCCACCTCTATCTCCTCCTTCTTCGCGGGGTTTGGCTTTGTTCACTTTCAGCTCGCGTCCCATCCATTCTGCTCCGTCGAGAGCTGTAATAGCGGCTTCTTCTTCTGCATCGGTTGCCATTTCTACAAAACCAAACCCTCGCGGACGACCAGTTTCACGGTCTGTAGGCAAGTGTACGCGCTTGACAGTTCCGTATTCGGCAAAGACGGTAATGATGTCTTCTTGGGTAACTTGGTAGGAAAGATTACCTACATAGAGCGACATAGAATTCCTCCCGACATTAAATTATGTAAAGATTCAGTGGGGGAGAAATGCCTGTTGATACAGAAAAGGGGACTTTTTTTAGAATTCTGTAGCAATAAACAAAGCCTACAACTGAATCTGATTCATAACTGATATTTTAACATAAAATTGCCAATCGCTCGTGGGTTTTATCCCTACCTTGACCCCTGATTATTCCTAGCAGAGGTAAGAGAGGTCAACTGAGCCAAAGTTGGTACTCAGAGCTAAGTTCAGATTTTCTAGACCTTTGACTAACCAGAGGACTCCTTCTCGCGCTGTAGACTCGTAGTGGTTGAATAGAATTGCAAACCGCTTTTCTAGATAGGGTTTGACTTGACGGCAAATCAGCACAATTTTGAGCAGGAGGCCGGTTGTTTGGGTTGCACCCACGTTAGAAATTAGGTCTATAAATACAAAGTGATTGGGCCGCTGAGGACTTTCCACTACTAGAAAGTTCAACATTTGGCTGCAAGTTCTGATCATTAAGAAGTCAGTGAATTTTTGGGAGTCGCATTGGGGAAAGGTGTTTCTTAGTTGCTTATAGAGTTTTTCGTTAAATTGCTGCTTGCCATAGGTTGAGTCATTGGTGGTGGTAATTAGGTATTCGTATAAGTCATCTTTAAAACTGCGATAAGATTGGTTGTAATTGGTATTGCTGAGAAAGCGGTGGGCAAAATTCCGATAGCTGTCGGCTCCTTCGACTTTGCCAATAAATTGTTTGAGGGCGAAAAAGAGTTCGCCATCGTTCAAAAGAGTGGGGTTTTTTATCGGTTGTATAATTCTCCCGAAGGATACTGAGGTTTCTCTCCGAGCTACTTGGGATTTTCTCACTGCGTGAGCTACATATTGGGAGAGGTCGATTTCAAATTTACGCTGATTTTCAGTTTGAATTTTTTTGATGGTTTTCTGGTGTTCGTAGGGACTTCCTTCACTGAGCAGACAGTGTTTATATAAGTATGGATATCGAGGAATTAATGTTCCTAAAGGCTTGGTTTGGGCTGTGTTGCTGTTGCTGCTGTTGTTTGCTTCTCGGCTTTGGCTCATCACTTTTGCCAAGCGTTGTAGGGTGACGTACTGTTCAGTTTGAGTAAATTGTTTGACTAATTCAGGTAGCCCTATTTTGGTACGGTTGCGTAAATACTTTGCGGCTGGGCTAGAAGGGATACATTCAAATAGACCTATTAATTCAGGGATGGCTGTATGCTTGGCAGGATATGTCTGCCAGCGATTAATCAGGATATGACAGCAACGGTTGAGGATAAATTTAAATTCCTCTCCAGAATTTTTAGAGGCGATCAGCTTTTCAAGAGCCGCCGCTATTTCGGGATCGGGATATCCCGTACCTTCAATAAATAAACTACGAAAGCGCTCTATGAGCTCCGGTGGTTGCTCTAGCTGCACTTGGTCTAGCCAGTGGTTGTAGAGTAGCTGCTCTTCTGGATGGCTTTCTCGGTTGTAACCCTCTTTTAAAGTATTGTTCACTTGAAGTCACCTTCCCTCGCTTAGCTAGAATTTTTTAGCGCTATCTGCTTTGGGATTGCTGGGCGCTCGATCTTAGGTTAAGTTAATTATTATTTTTTCAACTTTCAACTAAGTCCTAAATTAAAGATTACACGAAGTGCTTGCTACTTTCAAGTAGTAGGCTTAAAAATTACTCTAAAATTTGTAAAGTTTGGATAAACCTTGCGTAAATCTTCGCTTTAGGTGACGGGATGAGGGGGTCAAGACCTTAGAGGGGATGCTACAGCCTTTTTGAGACCTAAAATTAGGGTTTTCAATCGCGATCGCAGCTACTCCCCGATCGAGTTTTTTGAAGATACTAAGTACATACACGGATAGAGAATAAATAAATGAGTCAGTGCAATCCCTACACTGAGGAATCAGGGGTAGGATTATCGGCAGATTATCAAAAGTAGGAAATAGGACTTTTATAAGTTAGGGAAAATTCTTCCTTTGGACGATCTAAATGATTAGTGTTGCCTAAATCTTTTCATTCTAAACTAATAATTTATAACTTGTGACTTCTATTGTCTTAGAATAGTTAAGCTAAATAATTTTGAAGTGTGAGTGTTGGTAGTATGGTTTGTCGCCCCACCCCCGCCCAATTAGCTGAAATTTTGGCTGTTGTACCGCCTGTACAGTCCGATCGTGCGATCGCAACGGGGATCGCGACAGATACACGGAATCTCAAGGGCGGTGAAGTGTTCGTCGCTTTGCGCGGAGAAAATTTTGACGGCCACAAGTTTGTGGCTAAGGCGTTGGAATTGGGTGCGATCGCGGCTGTTGTCGATCGCAGTTGGGAAAGCGAGGGTTTAGATCTGCCGCTATTACGAGTTGAGGATACTTTAAAAGCTTATCAGGCGATCGCTCGTTGGTGGCGCGACCAATTTAATATTCCAGTAATTGCCGTCACTGGTTCTGTGGGCAAAACTACTACAAAAGAATTAATTGCAGCAGTTTTGACAACCAAGGGAAACGTCCTCAAAACTCAATTAAATTATAACAATGAAATCGGAGTACCAAAAACTCTATTAGAACTTTCAGAGTCCCATGACTATGCTGTCATTGAAATGGGAATGCGTGCTTCTGGAGAAATTGCACTTTTAACTCAAATTGCGCGACCAACGATCGCAGTAATTACGAATGTGGGTACAGCCCATATTGGGCGGCTGGGTTCCAGAGAGGCGATCGCACAAGCCAAGTGCGAGTTATTAGCTGAAATGCCCAATGATAGCATCGCAATTCTAAACAGTGACAACGATCTATTAATGGCAACTGCTGCGAAAGTTTGGCAAGGAGAAACTCTGGCTTACGGCTTAGAAAAGGGCAATTTATGCCCCGAATTGATTGACGATCGAACAATATCTATTGATGGTATTAACTTACCTTTACCCTTACCCGGTCAACACAATGCGGTAAACTATTTAGCAGCTTTAGCAGTGGCAAAGGTTCTAGGTGTAAGTTGGGAACCTTTAAAGGGCGGTTTGTCAGTGGACTTACCGTCAGGAAGGGCCAAACGCTACGAGTTGGCTAATGATATTGTCATTCTAGATGAGACTTACAATGCAGGTTTAGAATCGATGATTGCAGCTTTGAAGTTATTAGCAGATACTCCCGGAAAGCGGCATATAGCAGTGTTAGGCACGATGAAGGAGTTAGGAGATCGCTCGCTTGAGTTTCACAGACAAGTAGGCGAGATGGCGCGGGAATTAAATCTGGATGCTTTATTTATCTTGGCAGATTTTGAAGAGGCTTCAGCAATTGCAAGTGGTGCGGCTGGTTTGCCTTTTGTGGAACTAGGAGATATCACCCAAGTTGATGCACGGGAGACGATGGCGAAGCGTTTGCAAGAGTTTGTAAAAGCTGGCGATCGCATTTTATTTAAAGCTTCGCACTCGGTGGAATTAAATCGAGTTGTAGAGCTGTTAACAGTTGATAGTTAACAGTTGATAGTTAACAGTTGACAATTACAAAGGTGTGTTATCCTAGATTCAACTGAAATTAAGATGAAACAAATGAGAGCTATTGAAGTAACAGGAACAATTGATGAAAAAGGTCAAGTGTATCTCGACCAACCCATAAAGGGAGAAACCCCCAGTCGAGTGCGAATTATTGTACTATTCTCAGAAACTACAGAAGAACTCGAAAATGACCCCGATGATACTCCCATAGAAGAAATAAAAGCTAGTCTCAGGATAGCCTTACAGGAGGCTAAAGAAGGAAAACGCATACCACTTTCTGAAATGTGGGAGGGAATTGATGCCGAATGAATTACCTTTAGTTCAAATTGACCTGACCCCACAGTATCGGAGAAACCTGCGCGAATTATCAAAAAGATTTTATTAACTATTTACTCAAAATCTGACCGAGAAGACATTAACAACAACGAAATTATGGGCATTTTGTCAGAATTTTATGAAAGCGATCGATAGCAAGCACAGGACTTAGGCATCACTCACCTTAATAGCCTGTCTGGGGGTTCATGTATCCCCTGAGAAGTAGAGGTTGACAAAAAAATCAAAGTATGATATAAAACTTTAAAGAGTCTGAAGGGAAAATCAGTGTTTCACGAGCCGCCAAGCCATAAACACAGCAGGCAAAACCAGCCGATATCGAGAACATTCCTGAATATAGATATTAGCCCCCCCGACAGACTAAAATAACTGCTACCATACCATTTGTCATGGTAGTAACTCTGCCCTCTCTGCACCACCGCCCTCTACTGTAAGTTAGAAAGCAAATGGCTATAAAAATTGGTGATAACCCCGAAAAGCAAAAAGCCCTGAACCTAGTGCTCAATCAAATCGAGCGCAGCTTTGGCAAAGGAGCGATCGTCCGCCTTGGAGATGCTACCCGGATGAGGGTAGAGACTATTCCCAGTGGGGCCTTGACACTAGACATCGCCTTGGGCGGCGGATTGCCTAAAGGTCGAGTCATTGAAATCTATGGCCCAGAAAGTTCAGGTAAAACCACGCTAGCGCTACACGCGATCGCAGAAGTGCAAAAATCAGGAGGTATCGCCGCCTTCGTTGATGCCGAACACGCCCTCGACCCCAGTTACGCCTCAGTCCTCGGCGTTGATATTGTCAATCTCCTAGTTTCTCAACCCGATACTGGGGAGATGGCCCTGGAAATCGTCGATCAACTCGTCCGTTCCGTCGCCGTTGATATTGTGGTTGTTGACTCCGTAGCCGCCCTCGTACCTCGCGCTGAAATCGAAGGCGATATGGGCGACTCTCACATGGGTTTGCAAGCTCGGCTAATGAGCCAAGCGCTCCGCAAAATCACTGGTAATATTGGTAAATCTGGCTGTACTGTCATTTTCCTCAACCAGTTACGGCAGAAAATCGGTGTCACCTACGGCAACCCGGAAACCACAACGGGCGGTAACGCTCTCAAATTTTATGCCAGCGTGCGACTTGATATCCGTCGCATTCAAAGCCTCAAGAAAGGCACAGAAGAGTATGGCAACCGCGTTAAAGTCAAAGTCGCCAAAAATAAAGTTGCTCCTCCCTTCCGTATTGCTGAATTTGACATCGTATTTGGCAAAGGTATTTCTACTACAGGCTGTCTAGTTGACTTGGCAGAAGAAACTGGAATCATTACCAAAAAAGGTTCTTGGTACAGTTACAATGGCGACAACATCGGTCAAGGTCGGGAAACGACGATTAAATATACTGACGAAAATCCTGAGTTTAAAGCTCAAATTGAGCAGTTAGTGCGCCAAAAACTAGCCAGCGGAGCCGTTGTTTCGGCTAACTCCGTTGCTCCTATTGATGCAGAAGATAGTGAAGAGGCAGAAGATGTAGAAGAAGTTTAAATTGTAGGTGGGCGGATATTGGGCGTTGACACAATTTATTTTGTGTCAACGCCCACCCTAGCTATACCGATCGCAGGATAATCTAAGTCGTCGCCAAAGACACAGGGGCATCCCGTAGAAAATTAAGTAATTCCCGATTTACAGTTTGGGGTGCTTCCTGTTGAATCCAGTGTCCGCAGTGGGGGACTAATTTTAGCTGAAAGGGGGCCGCAATCAACCTGTCTAATCCTTCTGTCAGCTTTTTGGTCAAGAAAGCGTCATCTTCTCCCCAAAGTACCAAAGTCGGTGCAGTTACCAACTCTGGTTTCTGACCCCAATTCCCCGCCCAAGGGTTAAATAGCTGGCGATAGTAGTTAAGGGCGGCCCCCAAGACTCCAGGTTTTTCTAAAGCGGCCTGATAAATCTTAGTTTCTTCAGCACTAAAAGCACCTTTACGAATTGCTTGACCTTGCAGGGCAGCTTTGACAAAATCTTTTAAGTTTTGCTGGATGATCCACTCTGGGATACCGGGAACCTGGAAAGCAAAAACATACCAACTACGGCGGAATTGATCTAGGTTGCTGGCAATTTCTTGGACAAAACGCTGAGGATGTGGCGCGTTTAAAATTGCTAAGCGATTGAGATAGTGGGGAAACTTTTGAGCTAAGTGCCAGGCGATCGTTCCTCCCCAATCGTGACCAACTACGTGAGCTCTTACATACCCCAAACGGTCAATTAAACCCCGAATATCAGCACTGAGAGTATCTAAATCATAACCGCTCTCAGGTTTGTCAGAATCGTTGTAGCCCCGTAAATCTGGTACTACAACTTTGAAATGACGGGCTAAGGCCGGAATTTGATAGCGCCAAGAATACCAAAACTCTGGAAACCCGTGGAGGAGTAAAACTAGCTCCCCCTGGCCTTGGGTAACGCAGTGCAAGCGGATGTTATTCGTTTCAACAAAGAAATGTTCCCAATCAGACTGTAAAAGCGTCATAGCCTGCAAGTTAATCCAATACTAGGCAGCCCAGACACTTACAGCGATCGCAGCAGGCTGGGCTACCCAATGTTTAATGTCTTTATCGTCCATCTCTAGACTAACATTTTGGGCTTCCAATCCTACTGCGATCGGGCATGGTACTCCTGTGCAAAACTTCCAACCCCTTGACCTCCCACTGGCTAAACTCGCTGGGCCGCCTTTGGGACAGCTTCTGAGGGTTGGATTTGGTACTTCACCAGGTTTGCTAGTTCCTGTAGCTGGCTGATGGCTTCAGCACCCTCCAGCTTCATTAATTCGCGGTCATCCCGCATCTCTGTCCAAGTAATCCCATAATCCGATACTAAAAACCGAATTAGGTGATTGTCCGCCAAGCTGACCATAAACGAGGCGCTATTCATTTGACCCCCGCAAGTGTAGCAGGATGCCAAATACCCTCGCTTCTCCAGCACGATCGCCAAGGCTTGAAGGTTCATCACCAAGTCTTGAACGAATTTGCGGTGTTGCTCTGCAAGTCTCAGAAACACAGTTGTCCTCCTATCACCACACCTTAATTTTAATACCCAATTTTATTTTTTCTTAAGAATTGGGTTTAGGTGTATGCTTACTATAACTTCACTATGCTGAATAAATCATCTGGGTAATAACTCCTTCAGCTTGGTTGTCTTAGGTTAACTGACTAACAATCTCAGCAAAGTATCAACAGCAACATTTACCGAATCCCTTTAGCTTCATGGACTAAAGAGACAAAGACCTTGTTCCTGAGCGAGGTTGAGATGGTCGGGGAAATGCTAGAGATACAAATATCTAATAGCGGCAATAAATCTCTTTTAACTGTCGCGCAGTAAGCCAGAAGGAGGAGAGAGGGAGGTTTGTCAGTTAACTTCCCACCAGCCGAAAGATGGGCCCACCAATCGCACTGCCACCCACCAAGCAATCAACAGGCCAATGCCGAGCCAGGTTCCTCTAGTCGTCCACTTGATAAAACTTTCACTTTGGCTTTTTGTAATTGGTAGCCAGGAAAGAATTGGTTGTTCTTTGCCGTATTCGTCTTTGAGAGCTTCTTTACGACGCTTGGATTCGCCCATAATCTTTGTAGGGTAGGTTTAGATTTTAACTGCGATCGCATTATAAGGGATTGGGTAGCGAGGGGGCAGGGGGGCGGGGGAAACAAGCGGAAATAGGGAAGGGTGTTACTCTGGGCGGGTTTTATACATAGCTCATCTTTAATAGTTCCCAAATTATCCTCTCGCAGCCGCCCCTACTTGGGAAATATTTTTTCAGCTACACTCACCTCTGTTACCGATTTATACAATTGAGCTATTAGAATATATAGCACGTCTAAATGAGTTGTGCAAAAGCATCGTATTTTTTTAAATTAGGATTATTAAAAAGCTTAAAATCAAAGAAAAACTCAAATAATCGTTTAACGATGGAGAAGTTTGTACAGATGTGATAAAAACGCCGAATAAAGTTTTTGACTTGCAACCAAATTCCTTCTACGGGATTTTCTGCCGGAGCATTATGTCTTGCAGAAATTTGACTGTATTTTCTCCGTTTCCGGTTCAATAAGGACTCACGATAAATTCTTGAGCCCACAGATTTAAGGCTCCATAATAAGCTATATAGTCCTGATTGGCGATGGATGTTAGAAAGAAATGATACTCCTTGGTATCCGACGATGCGACTATTTCGGCAATCGCAACCGCGAGATTGGGTGGAAGTGTTTAATCGCGTTGCTGAAGCATTAAATGGGTTGGTAGGAGATTAAAAATAGTAGAATGTTAAGTTAAATTAATATTTGTGACCGTATTTTTAGAAGAAGGCTTTAGATATTTTGCGAAACAAATCTTTCGCATTTTGGCTAGCACAACCAGGAATCAGCAAGTTATAAATTTTATATCGCAATAAATTAACTCATCGGTTAACGAGCTGAATCTCGTTATCGGGCATTAGCACAAGATATTTGATGATATCAGCGCGATCGGGATTGGCGATCGCGCACATAATTCTACAACCTGAATCGCTGAGGAGTAACTATGGCTACAGTTAGCGTCACAACCACCAACAACACCGTAGATGGAACTACTACCAGCATCGCGAACCTAATTGCTAGTCCTGGCGCTGACGGCAAAATCAGCTTGCGAGAAGCAATTGTGGCTGCCAATAACACTACAGGTGCGGATGCGATCGACCTTACCGGAGTCAGCGGTACGATAACTGTTGCTAGCACGCTAAGTATTACTGATTCAGTCAGTATTAACGGGCCAGGGGCGAGTAATTTAATTGTTAGCGGTAATAATGCCGTGCAGGTATTCAATATTTCTGGATCGGGGGTAACAGTCAACATTAGTGACATGACGATTACTCAGGGAAGCGTTACTGGTAGGGGTGCAAATATCTCGGTCACAAACGGTAGTACCTTAACTTTAAACAACAGCACTGTCAGTAATGGCACTGCATCCGGTACTATTCCCAATGGCAAAGCTGGCGGCATTTTTATTAATGACAATAGCAATGTTACTGTTACTAACAGCACAATTACTGGCAACACATCTAACCGAAATGGCGCTGGGATTTACAACGGCAGTGGTACGCTGACAGTCATTAACAGCACAGTTACAAACAACAGCACTAATAATTCTGGCGGTGGTGGTATTGACAACAGAGCGATCGCCACCATCAGCAATAGTACAATTACTGGCAATAGCACTACTAGGCACGGCGGCGGTATTTATAATGTCGGCGGAACGCTGACGGTAACTAACAGTACGATCGCTAACAACACAGCCGACTCAAGAGGTGGTGGTATCTTCAACGCTAGCAACGGAAAAGCAACGATTGCTAAGAGTACGATTAGTGGCAACAGATCGCCCAACGGTGGCGGCATTTGCAATGCAGCAACAATGACTGTAACTAACAGCACGATCTCTGGTAATACAGCTACTGACAATGGCGGCGGCATCTACAACTTTAATACAAATACATTAACGATCGCAAACAGCACGATCGCTTATAACTCAGCTAATAACGGTGGCAGTATCTCCAACGCTAGTGCTACAAGTACGGCGACAGTTAGCAATAGCATTGTTGCAGGTAATACTGCCACTACTAATGCAGAAGTGCGAAACTCAGGTACTTTTACTTCCAACGGCAATAACTTAGTAGGAAAAAGCGGCAGTGCAGGTAATTTTCCCACAGTTGCCAGCGATATTACTGTTTCTGGACTCATTAGTACGGTACTTTCTCCCCTTGCAAATAATGGGGGATCAACTCAAACTCATGCCTTACTTGCTAGTTCCCAAGCAATTGATGCAGGCAGCAACACTCTTGCCACTGGATTAACTAGCGATCAACGGGGTTTACCCTTTACTAGAATCAGTAATTCTACTGTAGATATTGGGGCATTTGAGTATCGCGCTACTCCTCCTGAAGTTGATTTAAGTGTCGTTAAAACTGCACCTGCCACTGCTAACCCCGGCGGTTCGATTAGTTACACAATTACAGTTACAAATAATAGTACCACAAACACAATCGATCACCTCAATCTCAGCGACACAGTACCCACAGCAGTAACTAATCCCAGTTTTAGTGCTTCTGTAGGTAATTACAACAACACAAATGGAGTTTGGGGAAACGTTAATCTAGCACCATTACAATCAGCAACATTGACAGTTAACGGGAAAATTGATCCAGCGACACCACTGGGAACTATTGTCACGAATACAGCCACAGTAAAACCTAATCCTATTCTTAGCGGATTAACAGCTTTAGGTGTTACTGACTCAGTGACAACTAATGATTCTTCAACAGCCAACACGCTGATACAAGGTATTGTCAATTTATCAGTTAGTAGTAATGCAGGTACAGAAGCAGGTACAACTATAATTACTGTGACTGCAACAGCTTCTAGTGCCGTTTCTAGCAACGAAACTATTGATTTAGGTATTTCTGGAACTAATATCACTGCTGGAGATTACAATCTGGGCAATACTACTATTACTATTCCTAGCGGACAAACTACAGGAACTACTACTTTTACTGTTGTTGATGATGCTGTAGCAGAAGGTACAGAAACCGCCACATTAACTATTAGCAATCCTTCGGCAAATATTGCACTAGGTAGCACCACTACTCAAAATATTGCTATTACTGATAACGATACTGCCAGTGTCAACATCACTCAATCCAGTGGTAGCACAGATATATCAGAAGGCAGCACAACTGATAGTTACACAGTAGTATTAAACAGCCAACCCACATCTAATGTCACAATTAACATCAATCCTGACAGTCAAAGTACAAGTAGCGCCAGCAGTCTCACCTTCACTTCAGCTAACTGGAATGTACCACAAACAGTCACAGTCACAGCCGTAGATGATAACCTCGTTGAAGGCAGTCATACTAGCACAATTAGTTACGCAGCAACTAGCACCGATACTAACTATAATGCGATCGCCATTACCCCAATTACAGCCAATATTACTGATAACGATACTGCCAATGTCACCATCACTCAATTGGGAGGTAGCACAGATATTTCAGAAGGCGGCGCAACCGATAGTTACACAGTAGTATTAAACAGCCAACCCACAAACGATGTCACAATTGCAATTAATCCTGATAGTCAAAGTACCAGTAGTGCAAGTAGTCTAACTTTCACTTCAGCTAACTGGAATGTACCACAAACAGTCACCGTTACAGCCGTAGATGATAGCCTCGTTGAAGGCAATCATACTAGCACAATTAGTTACGCAGCAACTAGCACCGATACTAACTACAATGCGATTGCCATTACCC
>NZ_JAQMUA010000092.1:0-8521 GCF_028330895.1 Kamptonema animale CS-326
AACTTGAGGATTTAAGCTTAACTCGCGCAGCTTTTGGGCTTCTAACTCGGTAAGACTGATTCTTAATCGGGCTGGCATATAGCGATCGCCTCCTTATTTAACGATTTTTCTATTTTACGCTTAATTAGGTACACCTACTTACTCGGAAACGATATCAATACCTAATTAATCTCAACTCCCACCAAATCAGCCACAACTTTTTCCAATCCAGCTATCACCTTCGCCGTTTTTTCCCAATCAACTTTATCAGGCGTATCCTCAGAAGTATGATAGATCAGTTTGAATAGCCGAAAAGCCATAATACCTATATTTCAGTCAATAGAGCCATAAAATCATTGAGAATTCTAGCCATAATCATTACTGGGCAAGGTTTTAGCTAAGTTAATGCTAATAATTTAGCATAATATGTCCTGAAGAACCATTAATGCAGTACGATCCCCTAATTTAATTTTTCTTGTCGATCCCATTCTTTTTAAATAATCCCTTTACTCTTTAGTCCGCGTAGGCGGACTTTGTTTGTGTAGTCGCGGTTTCAACCGCCAACTATTACTAAGATTCTGGCAACTTATATTGTCCGACAATTCGCTTAGCATATTCTGGTACATGAGCCTCCAATTTCTCCGGGTGATTCCGCTTAACATAGAGATAATTGCGAGTGAAATGAGAATCAATGGAAAATCGCGCGTATTCCAAACCTTTAGGCCCAATTCTCTCAATAAATACTCCCATTAATTTTGCCGCCCACATTGGCAAAGTTACTCCTTTTTCATAGGCAGGAATACTTTGCTGAACAGCGGGCATCCTATTACCTTGAGACATCACAGGTTGAGTATTTAACTGCTCCATTACTAAGTCTAACATCTCTTGTCCCGTATCATTTCTTACCACAATCCATTGCCAGCCAAAAGGTGCGCCCATATAGCCTACAACTAAGTCTGCTAAACTATTAACATAATCAAAACAGCTCAGGCAAGATGGGGCAAAAACGTCTTTAAGTTCCTTAGTATTCAGCCCAAAAAATGGTACTTTTTCAGTAGTTCCATCTTCATGCTTAAAATGAACGTTAAAATCCTGCATAAACTCATAAGACACCACTGTTTCATGAGAACGGCTAGTAGTTTCTAAGAATTTCTGCAAACCATCACGACTGACATTATCAACACAGGGAGTACCCAAAACATAGAGCTTTTCTAAACCTAGTTTTTTCTCAACAGTTCGCAAAGCTTGAATTTGACAGCCAACGCCAATCACTAACAGCCGTTTCATCCCTGATTTTTCGATTTGTTCCAATACTGAAAGGTTGGGAGAAAGCGTTGGCTTATTGACTTTAGCGGCTAGTATTTCCTCTGGGGTTGTAGCAATAATTGGCATCGGTTGAAAGCGATCTTCTTTAGTATTTTGGACGCAAACTACGCCTTCAACTATGCCGCGATTCAGCATTTCTATGGCAATTGTACTAACAATCCCCGTCCATTGTGCCCCCTCAATTGGCTCTTTTTTACGGGCAGCCATCATGGTTTGATTAACGCCGAAATACCAGTCATCGGGGTTGTCGAGATTGCGCGATCGCCCGTGTATTTCTGCTTCCAGTTCCGCGATATGCTGAGTTAGGAAGGCACAAGCTTCCTTGACATAATGGATATAATATGTATCGCACAGCCCGCATTCGCTACACAGTTCTTTAGCGGGACGGCGGCTGTTTGGTTTGAGGGCCTTGGCTTTTTTGTGTTGGTTAGATTCGATTGCAGTCATTTAAATTGCTGATTTTATGGAGATGTGGCTTTTATTAAGGTATCAGGTAGGAGGTATAGTTTGACTGTCGAGGTGACAACCCCCACCACCAAACCAGACAGAGCTGATATTTGACCAACTTGTGTTAAAAAAAGATAGGAGTGATAAGTTAGCAATTACACCCGGAATATCTATTCGTGACAAACAATTCGTTAGTTTGACGGTAAAGCAGAGGCCTGCCAAAATATATCTTTCACACTTTTGTAAGCGTATCTGCTTTTAAGGACTGTAATTTGGTAAAGTAAGATAATAATCTGTTAACGCGGACAAATAATTTAACGTTCGACAACAGCAAGCCGTAACTCATTCATCTAACTAAAGCCCTTGATGAGGATTGAACTCATGACCTCACCCTTACCAAGGGTGTGCTCTACCACTGAGCTACAAGGGCAGATAAAATTAAAAGTTAAAAAGTTTAAATCTTTAATCTTTAATTTTTAATTTTTAATTTATTTGTGGTGGGCCGGGCTAGATTTGAACTAGCGTAGGCGTAGCCAGCGGATTTACAGTCCGCCCCCATTAACCGCTCGGGCACCGACCCATTTGCACCCACAATCATTAATAGTAGCAGCACTCCCTCTACTTGTGCAAGGGGGTAAACGAGATTTTTGGGAAAATTAACAAAACTTCACATAACTCGATTTTCCCCAGACTCAACAGGCAGAAGTGCTATCCTTACTGAATAGCACTCTAGCTCAACTGCATCCTAATACTCCTGTAGACACATAACCTCCAAACCCAGGGATAAAAACCTAAGCAATTAGTTCGCCTGTTTCTTGTAGCGAGTGTAATCGCCGGTAAATCCCCCCTTGGCTTAACAACTCCTCATGAGTACCAACTTCCACAATCTGGCCTTGGTCAAGAACCACAATTCGATCCGCCTCGCGAATCGTACTCAGCCGATGGGCAATAATAATCGTTGTCCGCGTCCCCAAAATATTTTTCATTGCTAGCTGAATCGATCGCTCTGATTCGTAATCCAGACTAGAAGTAGCTTCGTCAAAGATTAGCACATCTGGATCGACCAATAGCGCCCTCGCAATTCCCAACCGCTGTCGCTGACCACCTGACAACCGCACACCGCGTTCGCCGACAAATGTATGATAACCTTGGGGCAATTGATGGATAAACTCATCTACTTTCGCAATCCGACAAGCATCCTCAACTTGTTCAAAAGTAGCTTTCCGATTGCCATAAATCAAGTTATCCAACAAAGTACCATTGAAAACATCAACTTCTTGATGAACGATCGCCAAACGCTGGCGGTAAGCAGTCACATCTAACGTGCGAATGTCGTCGCCATCGATGAGAATGCGGCCTGCTTTCGGTTCAAAATACCGAAATAGTAGCTTCACCAAAGTAGACTTACCGGAACCCGATTTACCTACTAATGCCACAGTTTGACTGGGATGAATTAACAAATCGATATCCTGTAACACCGGTTTTTCGGGGTCATACCCAAAAGTAAGATGAGAAAACTCAACCTTGCCAGTAAATTTGTACGATGGACGTATTAACTCGGCTGTAAATTCCTGTTCCAAATTTACCCCATCAGCGCCATCTGGCAATTGCATAAACTCGTGAAACCTCATCATTGAAGCATAACGGCGAGCAAATACTTCAGCAAGATTACTGATCGGAGTTATTTGTGAATAAGCCATACTTGCCAATGTATAAGTCGTAACGAAGTATCCCAGAGAAATCTGACCGCCAGCCGTTGCTGCTAGGCTAAAACCTAGAACTGAGAACAGGCAAAACTGAGTAATTGTTCTCTGATATACTCCCAAGTTCACATATCCTCGATGGATACGGTTAATTACAACTTTTAACTCGCGGTTAAGCCGTGTTGTTTGTCGTTCTAGTTCGCTTTTTTCGGTGGCAAAAGCTTTGACAGTTTTGATATTAGTGATAATTTCTGAATTGCGACTTTCGGTATCTTCGCTATATTTATCGAGAATTTCTTCTCTATCGGTCAGGGTTTTAAGACTTGTGAGAGTGAAACTGAGGATAAATAGGAAAGAAACCAGAATTAATAAGCCAATTCGCCATTCAATTAGCCAAATCACTGTAAATATGCCGAGTAATCGCACGACTTCGGGTATTAGTTGACCGGCAATTTCTGGGTATGTCCAGGTATGGTTTGCTAGTCCTTTGGCGATGCGGCTGGCAATGCGTCCGGGGTTGTTTTCGTCGTAAAATTCTAGTGGTACGGTGAGGATTTTGGCGATCGCGCCTTGCGTGCGATCGCGACGCGCTTTTAAGGCAATTACCCAGTGAAACCAGGGGCCAAGCCAAGTCTGTACAGGGGCTTTACAGACGGTGACTAGGAAAATTAAGCCCAGCAATACTGATAGGGATAATGTCTGATTGACGGGTTGTTGAGTGGCGGAGGCGATCGCATTTATTAAATTTTGCGCGATCGCATCTGGCGGTTTACCTGACAAAACGTTTAAAGTTTGACCAATTGCGTAGGGAACAATCAGATCGATTAGTTCAAAGGCGCTGGATGCTCCTATACTGAGGACAGAAGTTTTCCAATAGCCCTCGTAATATTTGAGGATGTCCCAAAAGGTTGCCATAGGTTTTACTTGTAATACGGCCCATCGGGCCATCAAAAGTAAAGACGCACCATTGCGCGTCTTTACTACAACTATATTACAAGAGTATTACCGCTGGGAGCGTCCAACTTCATCCAGATGACTCACCCGACTGGGTGATTAGCTTAAAGCGTAGGCTGATTGTAGTGCCCACCAGATCAGGAAACTGATACCACCCAGAATCGCGATCGCTGAGACTGCGATCGCCGTTGGGCTATCGGCTCCCTTAAACTTCATGATTCCGCGATTTAAGTCAGACATAGTACAGTAGTCCTAATTCTTACGCTGATTGTAGCAAACACTCTATTTTCTAACATCTAACTTGGAGTATATTTGTAAAATAATAATTAAGATTTTATTAAACATAGGGTGGACAAAGGTTCAACAAGCTGAGATTGAATAGTTGTAAATGATTGTCGGCTTTGCCTACCCTACAATATATTCACAAAATTAGTTATGTTTGCTGATGAGCATCCAACCAAGCAACTAAATCACTAACATCAGAAAAATCTAATAATGCCTCACCCAGATTTTCCAATTGCACAACAGATAACAGACGAATTCTTGCTTGTAGCTGAGTATCAATCTCCCCAACACGACGATTTAGCAGGCGCATAGTATATGCTAACGCTTCCTGTCCTAGTCCTTGTTGGAGGCCTTGTTGCTCTCCTCGCTGGATGATTTCTTGATAAATTACAGACTCACGCATACTTGCTTCTCTGAATCATTAGCAAACAACTGAAAAACTTGGTTATTCTTAATGATTAGTATCTAGCCAATCAACTAAATCACTAACATCAGAAAAATCTAATAATGCCTCACCCAAATTTTCCAATTGCACAACAGATAACCCACGAATTCTTGCTTGTAGCTGAGCATTAATCTCCCCAACACGACGATTTAGCAGACGCATCGTATATGCTAACGCTTCCTGTCCTAGTCCTTGTTGTAGTCCTTGTTGCAATCCTTGTTGCAATCCTTGTTGTAGTCCTTGTTGCAATCCTTGTTGCTCTCCTCGCTGGATGATTTCTTGATAAATTACAGATTCACGCATAATCTCCTCTCTGAATAGTTGGCGAATCAATGTTGTATTAAACCGTAGACCTGCTAAAATCTCTATACAAGCTGAAAGATTCTGCCGCTCATCCGGTGCTTCAATGCTAGCAACTTGTTCTGCTACTTGTTGTAGCAAAGTATTGGGATTATCCGATCGCGCTAACACAGCTAACGGTAAAAGTTCAGGATTTGCCAGTAAAGGGGCGGGGTTTTGTTCCCACATTCGGATGACTCGGTAGCGGTGCTGAGTATTACGAGCCGTAAACTGATTAGTAAAGGCAGTTTGGGAACTCGTGCGCGTTAAAAAAATCACGACTTGTTCGATGTCACACCGATATTGACGATGCAGCCTCACCCAATAGTCTAACATTCTGAGCGGCATTGGTGGCTCAGAAGCAGGCTCAGTTTGAAATTCTAGGTGGAGAATTTGGTTTGCTACTTGCAAGAATGTCACCGAGTCTGCTCTAATAGGTTCGAGGCTGAGTTCAGTTTTGAGTACCTGAATTTCCTCTGTGTTAGTTGGGAGTAGCCAGCGGACAAATGAAACCGGATACTCTTCAGCAAGATATTTACAAATGTTATCGTAAGTCACAGGCGATCGCTTAAAAAGTTTTGCACTTAATATAGATTTTTCAGGTAATCTTCCCTCATTTATTGTCAATTGTCAACTTGTGTGCTATACTAAAACGTTTGTAGAAATCTCCTAAAGATAAATCCTATATGGCAACTAAGCCAACGATCGCATTTACTCACCTCGGTTGTGAAAAAAATCGCATAGACACCGAGCACATGATTGGCTTGTTGGCACAAGCAGGCTATCAAGTTGATGCCAATGAAGAGTTAGCCGATTACGTTATTGTTAATACTTGCAGTTTTATCCAAGCAGCGCGGGAAGAATCCGTCCGCACTTTGGTAGAATTAGCTCAAGCTAATAAAAAAATTGTGATTGCTGGCTGTATGGCCCAGCATTTTCAACAAGATTTACTCAATGAATTGCCAGAAGCAGTGGCATTGGTTGGCACTGGGGATTATCATCAAATTGTTGGTGTAATTGAACAAGTGGAAAAAGGCGATCGCGTTACCTTAGTTTCCGCTGAACCTACCTACATCGCCGATGAAAACACACCTCGCTACCGCACTACACCGGAAGCTGTCGCTTACTTGCGAATTGCCGAAGGATGCGATTATCGTTGTGCATTTTGTATTATCCCTCATTTGCGGGGAAATCAGCGATCGCGCACGATTGAATCCATTGTCGCCGAAGCCGAACAATTAGCTGCTGAAGGCGTAAAAGAAATTATCTTAATTTCCCAAATTACTACCAATTATGGCAAAGACATCTACGGCGAACCCAAATTAGCTGAACTGCTACGCGCATTAGGTAAAGTAGATTTACCTTGGATTCGGATGCACTACGCCTATCCTACCGGTTTAACGCCGAAAGTAATGGCAGCAATTCAGGAAACGCCCAATATTTTGCCTTACTTGGATTTACCCTTACAACACTCCCACCCGGAAATTTTGCGGGCCATGAATCGACCATTTCAAGCAGGAGTAAATGATAGCATTATCGAGCGGATTAAAGCCTCTCTGCCTGATGCTGTCTTGCGGACAACTTTTATCGTCGGCTTCCCTGGGGAAACCGACGAACACGCAGCACATTTATTAGAATTTGTCAAGCGTCACGAATTCGATCACGTGGGAGTATTCACATTTTCCCCAGAAGAGGGAACACCCGCCCACGATTTACCCAATCAATTGCCGCAAGAGGTAATGGAAGCGCGGCGAGAGGCGGTGATGGCGGCCCAGCAACCGATTTCGCTGAAGAATAATCAAAAGTCGGTAGGTAAGGTTGTGGATGTGTTGCTGGAACAGGAAAATCCAGAGACAGGAGAGTTAATTGGGCGATCGGCTCGTTTTTCCCCTGATGTCGATGGTTTAGTATATGTTGAGGGGGAGGCTTCTTTGGGGTCTATGGTGCGCGTAAACATTACTGATGCTGATGTTTATGACCTTTATGGTAGTGTTGCTACTGTTTGAGAGAGGGAACTACCCCTAGTAATGGCTTAAAGCCGCCAGGGGTTAAAACCCCTGCCTAATATCTTAAGTCCTCTGAAGAGGACTGAAAAACTGATTAGTCCTCTTCAGAGGACTTGATCTTTGAGACAGGGGTTTTAACCCCTGTCGGACTAAGAGTTTGACGTTAAGTGGTCGCTTATCAGATTTAAAGATTGTAATAGGGTATCTGCGTACATTTGCCGTTAAAAAGTTATTAATTAGTAAACAAACTAGGCTCTAAATGAAAAAAAACTACCCAGAATCAATGCCTGCTCTTTGCTGATATCTCGCTGACCATTCACCAATTCATACACTCCTGCTTCACAGCCAATAATTCCCACCAAATCCGCAGGTTTTAGCGAACGCTGTTCCATCAAAAATAGTAACAATGAATGAGGCGTAGCTGTAACTCCAGGTGTATAGTATTCTTGCTCAAATTTTTCAATCAATGCAATCAATAATTCATATAATTCATCTTCTTCTGGAGTGCGATCTTGGCGGTGCATCAACTCTTCCACAATAGCTAAAGCCTTTTCATTTTCAGCTTCAGTTCTAATTATCTTCGGCTGATACTGAGACAATAACTCTTTATATTTATCTGGATTAAAAGTAAGGGTCATTTTTCCAGTTCTCCTTATCATACTCAGCATGAGTAAGAATGTATTTGATATAAATCAATTGACCTGCATAGTCAATACTAACTATTAATCTATAATTATTACCTTTGATATTAAAAACTGTAAAATTTCCCACCGCTTCGGCTTTAGGAAAAACAGATTGCACCTCAACTAAATTTGACCATTTGGCTTTGGTAGCAATTTTAAACCAGTTATCTAAGACTTCCCGACAATAAGCAAGCAATGTCTACGTTAGGTCATGCTCAGCCAATGCGATCGCACTTGCTCCATTTGAGAAAACTTAAGCTGCGATCCAAGGGTTTGACCCTCTCTGGACTACCGGACTAGAGGTGTAACCTAAAGTTAGACATCTCTCCCCCACCCCCCTGCTCCCCCCAGCCC
>NZ_JAQMUA010000009.1:0-6590 GCF_028330895.1 Kamptonema animale CS-326
ACGACAGAATTACTAATAAAGGGGATGACTAACCCGGTTTTGGTATTATGCCAGCGCCTAGCTACCAATTTATGGCTAGAAATTATAACTTTATTTCTCTAATTTTTCCTGCGTAAATAGCCCGGTTGAGAGAGGTAAACACTGTATTAAGTAAATTAGATTGAGACTAGGTTATAAATTGAGATGTAGGCGAATAAAAGGCAGAGATTTTCGCTGTTTGGAGGCTCTATGAAAGGACGTAAATTTTTCAGCAGTATTGCTGCAAGCGTATTAATTGCAGGCATGGCGCTAACAGGTATTTCCTCAAGCGCTGGGGCCGAAGAGGTGCGGAATAACAATCCTGTTGACGGCGTAATTCGCAGTAACTCTCCTACCTACCGCTTTCGGAATATGTGGATTCCCGGCACGCCTGTAGAGCAATTGCGGGGTCAAGAGTATACTTTTAGCGCTGAGGCTGGAGATGAAATTGAAGTCAATTTAGATATGGATAGAGGCGGGTTTTCTCCCGTATTAGTTCTGTTCCATGCCGATAGTAACAAACAATTGGCTTATTCCCAAGAGAATTCTTTTACCTATCGCATACCCAGATCTGGCGAGTATAAACTACTGGTTTTGGCTAAAGATCCTTCCCGTAATAGTAGATATACGTTAGAAGTTTCGGGTATTGATGGCGATCGCGATACTAGAAATAGCCGGAACAATCGGGGAGATGACACTAGCGATGACAGGGAACAGTTTCTAGAAGATGAGTTTGGACTGCGACCCTTGGACTGCCGTTTGAGGCGTACTATGGTCAGGGTAACGTTTAGTGAAGATGGTGACGAGTCTACTCATTGCGCTCAACCGACTCGTGCTATCCCCGCTGGGGATTATAATTACAATGCTCGCACTAAAGATTTAGACTCTGTTACGGCGGAAGACCCTAGAGAGCGATGCCGGGTGTCAGTAGGCGGAGTCTGCATTAGCAGGTAAATAGACAATTGCTAGGGGAAGAAGGGAATAGAATCCATGGTTTCATGAATTCAGAATGTCTTAACTCCCTTGGCAATTGCTATATAACAGGACTTACGCACTTCTGGCGTAACGCCAGAAGTGCGTAAGTCCTATATATAAAAATTTCCAATTTTTAACTTTTAATTTTTAATTTTTAATTTTTAACGAGGTTTGGGTGAAAAAGGGGAATCTGGGGATGGTAAGCTATCAACAACCTTTAAATATGTAGTTCAGAGTAAAGTAGAGATGGCCGGATCAACCCAAGTACCTTTGTTATTGCGGGCCGCACGCGGTGAAGTGTTAGAACGTCCGCCGGTGTGGATGATGCGGCAGGCGGGTCGCTATATGAAAGCTTATCGGGATTTAAGAGATAAGTATCCATCTTTTCGCGATCGCTCGGAAAAAACAGACATCGCAGTGGAAATTTCCCTGCAACCCTTTCGAGCTTTTGAACCGGATGGTGTGATTTTATTTTCGGATATTTTGACCCCCCTGCCTGGAATTGGCATTAATTTTGATATCGTCGAAAGTCGCGGGCCGATGATTGACCCGCCGATTCGTTCTTTGGAGCAGATCGAGAAGCTTCACCCCCTGGAACCAGCAGAGTCACTGCCTTTCATCCGGGAGATTTTGCAGACTTTGCGGCAGGAAGTGGGCGATCGCGCTACAGTATTAGGGTTTGTGGGCGCTCCTTGGACTTTAGCAGCCTATGCTATCGAAGGTAAGAGCTCCAAAGACTATACTGTGATTAAGGGCATGGCTTTTTCCGAGCCAGCAATGCTACATCAATTTTTGAGTAAATTAGCAGATGCGATCGCTATTTACGTCCGCTACCAAATTGACTGCGGAGCACAAGTAGTACAGATGTTCGACTCTTGGGCGGGGCAATTGAGTCCCCAAGACTACGAAACCTTTGCTCTACCTTATCAGCGCCAAGTAGTAGAGCAAGTGAAAGCTACTCACCCAGATACACCTCTGATCCTTTATATTAATGGCAGTGCTGGACTACTGGAGCGGATGCCCAAGTCTGGCGTTGACCTAGTTAGTGTAGACTGGACAGTAGATATGGCCGAAGCAAGAGCTAGGCTCGGTTCTAAAGTTGGGGTGCAAGGAAACATCGATCCTTGTGTATTATTTGGCTCAAAAGATTTTATTCGAGAACGCATTCTCGAAACCATTCGCAAGGCAGGAAACAAAGGCCACATCCTCAATTTAGGACACGGTGTTTTGCAAAATACACCAGAAGAAAATGTTGCCTTTTTCTTTGAAACAGCAAAACAAGCTGACAAATTACTTTCTTAGAACTTACGCACGGATAACATAATTCTGTCATTGCGACCGTAGGGAAGCAATCTCAAACTACGTTTTTCCTACTTAGTGCATAAGTCCTGTTTCTGTCTCCACCTGACATAAGTAAGGGAAGGTAGGAGAGATGAAAGAGAAGGGGGAGCTAAAAGCATGAGGAAGGTAAACCCTCCCCATCCTCCCCATCCTCCCCATCTCCCCAATCTTCCCATCTTCCCATCCTTCTTCTCCCTTCCTGCAATGAAACCCAAGCGGATTTTCGTGACAGGTGCTAGCGGCTGCATTGGTCACTATATCGCCGAAACCCTGATCCAAAATACAGACCATGAATTGTATCTGCTAGTCCGTAACCCGGACAAGCTAGGTTTTGACTTGAATGCTCGTCCTGGCATCAATATAATTCAAGCTGACTTGCGAGATGTGGATAAATTGACAGATTTGTTAAAAACAATGAATGTGGCAATTCTCGCTGCAACAGCTTGGGGTGGCACGCAGGAGGTTTTTGATACCAATGTTGTTAAAACTCTGAAGTTAATAAAGTTACTTTCGCCACAGACTTGCCAGCAAGTTATTTACTTTTCGACTGCAAGTATCCTCGACCATAATAACAATTTACTTAAGGAAGCTGGTCAACTGGGAACGGACTATATTCGGTCAAAATATGACTGTATGTGGCAGTTATCTCGACTCACAGATGTACCTCCGATTACGAGTGTTTTTCCGACGTTAGTATTAGGCGGCGATGCTAATAAACCTTATTCTCACCTGTCATCAGGCATACCGGAAGTAGCAAAGTGGATTAATGTGATTCGCTGGTTTAAAGCTGATGCGAGTTTTCACTTTATGCACGGGGTAGATATTGCTGAAGTAGTACGCTACTTAGTTGAACATCCTCCCGTATCTAAAGAGAAGCGAAAATTTGTGCTAGGAAATCCAGAAATAACAGTTAATCAGGTAGTAGAAGAAGCTTGTGCTTATTTGAATAAAAAAATATTTTTTCGGATTACTCTATCTCCTTGGTTAGCAGATTTATTAATTGTATTGTTCCAGATCCAGATGGCTCCTTGGGATAGATTTTGTTTGGAATATCGCCATTTTAGCTATAAAGAACCGCTGAATCCTCAGAGTCTTGGTTTGCCTAGTTACTGCACTAATTTTGCAGATGTTTTAAGGGTAAGCGGGGTTCCAGGTAAGGAATGAATAGTGTCAAACAGCCTCAATAGTTGTGTAATAGAAAAGTGATGATCAAAGGTAACTCAGATGCTTGTCGCAACTTCTAAAACAGAATTAGGTAAAAGTGGAGCCTTGCTGTCAAAGGTGACATGGGATACTTTGGAAAAGTTGGATTTAGATTTGGCTGAAACAGGCGCACGTTTAACTTATTTGGATGGGTGTTGAGAAATTATGGTTCCTTTATCTGAGGCCCATGAGGAACCTAAAAATACTTTAGATTAGCTTTTAATATGTCTTCTTGCTGACAAATAAAATCTTTATTTAAAAACATTTTTCTTGCCTCTATTCACAATCCTTGACGATGTAATTAATCCAGTTTATCAGTGGTAAAATCTGCTATAATAATCTCCTCTAAAACTTAATGCGGCGATAAATTTCCGACATCGGAAGTTCT
This sequence comes from Kamptonema animale CS-326, assembly GCF_028330895.1. Classification (NCBI taxonomy): domain Bacteria; kingdom Bacillati; phylum Cyanobacteriota; class Cyanophyceae; order Oscillatoriales; family Microcoleaceae; genus Kamptonema; species Kamptonema animale. The sequence goes on from NZ_JAQMUA010000009.1 coordinate 3,926, forward strand.
ACATTTAAACTATGCAGTAAAATCGACTGTTCAATGCGATCGTAAACTTGCCATTCCCAACGCTCCTTACTATCGCGATTTCTGTTGTGATATTGCTCAATGTAAGGTTCAGTTTGACTTACCAGCAGATATTCACAAAAACTAGCAAGAGAGCGATATTTTCTAAACTTTTCACCGCGATCGTAGCCTTCAGTAGATGGCGAAAGAACTTCAACAATCAGCAAAGGATTGAGAATTTCATCCGTGCGATCGCCATTGAATTCTGGTTCGCCATTGATTATCATCAAATCGGTGTAGGTTCCGCACTGATATTCGGGAATCCAAACCCGCAAATCGCTATTATACAAGCGAAAATCTGTATCTCTGAGCAAAAAGCCCAAACAAATTAATAAGTTACAGGCGATCGCGCTGTGGACTTCTGAACCTCCTGACATAGGGATCATCTCTCCGTTACAATATTCGTGACGTTCTTCAGCAGTTTCTTCGATCGTTCGATATTCATCTGGAGTGAGGTGAGTCTTTGTGACATCTGAAGCAAGGTTGGGCGGGTTGGTTTGAGCAATGACCACGATCGCACCTCCTAAATAATTAGACTTTAAATCATTATCACCTACTGCTAGAAATCCGCCAATTGTGCAGCTTTCCACTCTGCTTGCTCGGTGCGGTTCCATAAAAACACGACTTACACACGCGGGGTCAGAAACCGGGTTTCTTCTTAGATATCTAGCGAGAAACCTTCATATTTTTCGTAGAAACCCGGTTTCTTTGCGTAAGTCCTAAAAAAATTGAGTGCGATCGCATCAATTCAATGAAATGCGATCGCACTACACAGGACTTACCAAGGATTGCCAATCATCCTAAAGGCAGCCCAATAGTAAGGATGGGATAAATTATCGTTACTTGTTGCGACCAGTTCCGACGGCAGCAGCACCTCCTCAGAAGCAGTATGCAGCTTGCCATTATCGATCCGGACTTGCCCTCTAATCATAGCTATTTGCGCCTTCTGTAGCGCTTTTGCCTTAATCGGTGCAGTCCGCAACTGCTGATAGAACTCCGTCATCAGCCCCAAAGTCCCTTCATCGCTAACGTACCAGAGACTAGCTACAGCCGACTTCACACCCCCCTGGACTGCTAACCCCGCAAAACCCAACTCAGCCTCCTCATCTCCCACAGCAGTTTTACAAGCACTCAGCACTAATAACTCAACAGGCGGGTTATTCCATCCCAGTTGTCGTAACTGATCCAAGCGTAATTTTGTATCCCATAACTGAATATAGGAATTGCTAGCAACTCCCCCCTGAAATTCTGCGTGGGTTGCCAAGTGAACGATCGGATAAGGCTGTTGCTGACGTTCTCCCTTGAGATTTGCCAGAGTAAAGCCTTCGTTCAAAAAAGATTTACCTTCCCATAGCTGGGGAGTGATAGTCGATAATTCCACTGGTACCGCTGGTAAAGGGCTGAGATTAACAAATTGCGAGGCCCCCATTGCCAGCACTTGGGAGTTTTTGATATTGACGAAGCGAGTATCAGTCAAACTAAGACTAGGCATCTGACCAACACTGTACCGCTCGATTAAGAAGCCTTTCCCATCGTGCAATGCTGCCATTGGGATCGATCGCAGTCCGGTATCGGCAATAAAAGACAAATTCTCAATTCCCTGCGCTTGTAAATCAGCTTCTAGCGGTGCCACTATCAATTTATAGAGTTGCTGAGCTAAAGGCAAATAGCTTGTAGTGTTGCGTTTTCTGGGATTGGTTATTTCTGTGCGAAAGTCTTGGGCTAGTGCGAGAACCTGGGCGCGAGTAGTGCCAGAGATGCGTTTGCGAATGGGATCTCCTTTAGACGTGACTATCAGCATTTCTAGTTCGTCGCTAGGTTGAACTTGCCGATCGACTCGCAGAATCGAGGATGTGTTTTCTGGTTGATAGGTAGTAGAACCTTTCGGCATAAAGCTGACATAAATAATGGCGGGTTTAATTCCAGTCGCCTCTTGAATTTTCGCTAGGGTATTCTGGGCATCTTGTAAGGTTGCCATCCGGGACGGGGAAGGCAAACTTAGGTATTCGACAAAATCGCGAGTAAACCTTTCCTCTTGAGGAAAAACAACTGCACCAGGGTTAATTGGTAAGTTAGCAATCTCAATTGGGGAAAAGGGCGATCGCGAATTACCTTGTTCCAAAGAAGTTGATATTTGATTCTGCTGTTCGAGATTAAGCGGAAATGGCGAGCTTGGCGCAGGTACTGGGGCGATCGCTGGTGTCGGATTGACTATCCCTGTCTGAGCGAGATTTGGTATTAAATTCAACCCCGACGTTTGGTTGAGAGTCGGTATTGGTGCTGGTGCGATCGCGATTGACGGTGTAGAAGGCGATACGGGTGCGATATTGACTATTGGTGTAGAAACTAAAGTAAGTGCTGGTGCTGGTGCCAGATTGATTGCAGGTGCAGGCGCGAGTGTTGGCGCGATATTGACTGTCGGTGCTGACGTGGTGACAGGCACAGGTGCAGGTGCAGGCGCGAGTGTTGGCGCGATATTGACTGTCGGTGCTGACGTAGTGGCAGGCACAGGTGCTGGTGCTGGTGCGGGTGCAGGCGTGGATGCTGGTGCGGGTGCTGGTGCGGGTGCAGGCGTGGATACTGGTGCGGGTGCTGGTGCGGGTGCAGG
>NZ_JAQMUA010000093.1:0-17349 GCF_028330895.1 Kamptonema animale CS-326
CCTACTCCTACTCCTACTCCTACTCCTACTCCTACGCCCACACCAACAGCAACACCCACTCCTACACCAACAGCAACACCCACACCTACTCCTACAACAACGGGTACTAGCCCTTCTCCTGCAACGGGTACTACTCCAAGTTCACTACCCACCCTAGTGCCCTCACCAACTCCTAGCGTGAGTCCAGGCCCTTCTCCCATACCGCCACCAACTCCAACTCCTGGGTTAGGGCCGACTTCCCCTGCTTTCCCAACGGCGACAACCAATCAACCGCCAATTGTGGAAAGCTCTAAGAGCCTAGTAACCAGTCAGGACATACCTTTAGCCCTTAGCATTCAAACACCGAGTGACCCAGAGGGTGCAGCGTTAACAGTCACAGTGACACAACTGCCTAATCCTACCTTCGGTCAGATATTGCGGAATACCTCTGTCACCTTATTGAACGAAAAATTGAGCGTTCAAGACTTGACCTCGCTCAGATTTGAACCTGCAACTAATGTCACTGGGAAAGCTGGATCGTTTAGTTACAGTGTCAGCGATCCTGAAGGTGGTACAGCAACATCCTCGATCGCCATCAATATTAATCCGTTTAACGCTAACACTGGTACCCAAGTTAATACCCCGCCAACGGCGATCGATGACGGTTTAATTCTGACGACTACTAACAATCCGCTGCCAACTGTGATTAATGTACTAGCCAACGACAGTGACGCTGAAAACCAGCCACTGAGGATCATCAGTCTCAGCACCACTAAAGCTGGTTCTACGGTCAATCTTGGCGGTACAGGGGTGCAGTTCACCCCTGCTGGTGCTGCTGGTACTGTTGCTTTTACCTACACGATCAGCGATGGCTTTGGGACGAGCCCAGGTACGGCCGCAGCTACAGTGAACGTTCAGGTATTTTTGGCAGATAGCGGTGCTAACACTATTGTGGGGGGTTCTTTCCCCGATAACTTCAATGGTTTAGCTGGTAGCGATACTATTGACGGGGCAGAGGCAAATGACACTATTAATGGTGGACTTGATAATGATGTGCTCATAGGCGGCGCTGGTGTTGATAGCATGAGCGGCGGCGGCGGTAATAATACATTCCGCTATACTAGCCCTACTGATGGAGGTGCGGTCTTTGAGGCGGCTTCGCCTGCGGGAATTAATGCTGCGATCGCGGCTGGCGGCTACGATATTATCACCGATTTTGCCGCTCTGGGTGTACCGATTAACGACCAGTTTAACTTTACCCCTGCATTCCCCAATCTCAAAGGCGCAAACCAAATTGTATTACCAGTGCAGACAACTGTTTCGCTTAATATTTTGGGAGGAACTGCCTTCTTATTTGCTTATGATGCGGGTGGTAGCACTTACATCATTTACGACGGTAACGCGGATAATACCAGTGGTAACGATTCTCGCATCTTGGCGAAATTAAATGGTGTTACTGGTGTCCCGTTCCTTTCTCCTTTTGACTTTACTTTTATCTAGACAAATAAGTAGGGTGACTTACGCACGTACTACGATTTTTGTCAAAAGCGATCGTAGGGAAGCAATCTCAAACCTAGGTTTTTGGTACTTCGTGCGTAAGTCTTGTAGGATATCTCTGCCCTATTAAACGTGAGTTCGACGGGAAATATCCCAAATTTGTAGGGGTGAAAATTCCGGCAGATAAATTAAAGTAAAGGGTGTTCTTCTGATTCCCTAACATGAGTAGAATAATTCCAACTGCGATCGCACTTTGCCTGTTTGTTTTCACTATACCTTTCCCTGTCTCTAGGGATTGTATTCAAACTCTGCGATCGCACTAATACCTAGCCAGTCTCCTGTTGTAGCTTGACCGATTTTGTAAATGTAACCGATATCCCAAAAGGAAAGATGATAAGCTTTGATATCGCGTAATTTTGAATTTAGAAACTCAAACAGCTTCTCATTTTTACTCGTCAGATTTATGGTATCAACAGAATTTAAAGTTGTAACTCTAAGCATTTCCGCCGCCTGTAAAGCTTGCTCAAAAGCTCTAGCTTTTGTAACCGAAGCTGCACCAACAATTTTATATTCATAAGTATAGTTATAGCCGCCGTTATAGTATCCATAAATGCCGATCGGAGTCAATTCAGCAAGAACTGTTTGAATTTGAGAAGCTAGTGCCAAAGTATTTTCTCCTAAAGAGCGATCGCACAGAATTTGCGCGTCACCGGAAATAAAATCACTACTGGCATTAGGAAAGCCAACTTGGTTGGGAATAGTTGGAGATAAACACATCCATTCATCGTCATCTGTTTGACCAATAACCACGCAAAAATTAAAGTACGGATGACTCCATTCTAAAGAGTTAGGCAATTGATGGTGAGCGCTGAGATTAAAAGCTTGAATCTCCCTTAAGTTTGAATTGAGCAATTGCCAGAGAGATTGATACTTTTCTGTTCTCTCGGCTTCTGTATCAGTATCCAAAATATTATCGCGTTTTTCCCGATCTGGTGTGTAATAATCGTCCGCGCCTGCCGTTCCTCGGCGCTCTGTAAGTTGCCAACTTTCTATTGCTAATTCTACATCAGTGAGTCTGGCTAAGCCATTAGCGATCGTCAGATTAAGCACATTAAATTCGCCTTTTTCCTCACTTTCCCAAAAGAAAGCGCGGGTGGGATATTCATCGGTGTTTTCTTCAATTTCGCAAAACAAATCTCTGTTAATATTTTTGCAGAAAACCTCTAAAGTGCCTAGTAGTTGTTCCGTTTCCAATTTCATCTTGACAAAAATTCCAAACTAATTAATATTCACAGATAAGCTTTACCCGTAGCTCGGACAATGCTGTTGCTATCTTCAGCTAGTAGCTGACGAATCTCTGGCGGAGTAGCTGGATTGTTAGCAACAGCATACCGCTCTAGCCAAGATGCCGACTCGGAACCCTGGCGCAACGCCTCAGCAGGAGTCAGGGGGTGCATTAATGCTACAAATCGGACAAAAGGCCTGGAAGATTGGACGTATTCAGAAAGCAGTGACGGGAGATCGTCAGTATTGGGATTGTATATGCGGCTGAGTCCGTGCAGGGTGGGGCTAACCTGGCGAGTCGGTGGCTGCAATTCCCTGAGCGATTCTCCCACAGACGCAGGCTTATTGGGATTTCGAGATACGGCGAGGCGAACTTCGACTCTTCGATCTTGGGCCAATTGTTCCAAAGCTGGTGCAGGCGTGTTGCGATTGGCGGCGACGGCGGTGCGAACCGCAGCATCTACGTCAGTTGTCAAGATTTCTAACGCTGGCGCAGGCGTGTTGCGATTGGCGGCTACTTTCTGGCGAACGTCCTTATTTTCATCGCTGGCTAATGCTTCCAAAATTGTAATGGGGCAGTGCGATCGCTCTGCGATCTCCAGCCGCACAGCAACATCTTCATCCCTAGCTAACAGCGCCCAAAGTTCCAGAGTAATGTTGGGATTATGAATTAGTTTACTGCGGACATTGGGACTCGGATCTCTAACTAGGCGTTCCAAAAGCTCAGGAGTTAGATTAGGATTCCTGGTCAAAGCTTCCAGTACCTCCTCATCAGTTCTTCTGGGAAAAAACATTGAATGGTCAGTCGAGGGAGTTGCACTCTCCTCTCTGAGAAATTCCCTGTTAGCAAGCATTTCTAAAGCAGCTAAAGGAGTGCGGGGATTGCTGGCGATAAATATGCGAATTTGATTGTTGTCAGCACCCGCCATCATTGTTTTTAAGGCATTCTTTGTATCTGAGGGAGCATTGGCTTCGCTGCGGTTAAATCTAACCAGCAATTCTAAGGCAGTATCAGGGGTATTGGGATTGAGGGCCACGTTGTAGCGAACGGTATAGTCTTGATGCTCAGCTAGTCGCTCTAAAACATTTGCAGGAGTATTTGCTTTGCTCGCTACTATACGGATAGTAGCCAAGTCAGAATTGCTAGCTAATTGTTCTAGAACTATTGGTGGGGTATTGCGATGCTGTGCCACTAGATAGCGAATGGAATTAGGGCTGTGATTGGCTAATCGTGCTAAGGTGCTGGCAGGCATTTGGGAACCTTCAACCGGATGTCTCAGCAAATCGGTTAGCACTTTGGGATCAGATTGGCCGCGAGTCGCGGCCTCTGCTAGAACGCTACCGGGAGTATTGGGGTTAGAGGCATTAAAAATCCCTTCTTGCAAACCTAATCGCTCCAAAATCTCCACAGGCGTATTGCGGTTAGCGACTACTTTATTCTTGATTTCGCGGTTGGAATTATTCGCCAATTGCACTAAAATTTCTGCGGGAGTTTCTGGGTTTTCAGCAACCAATGCTCTAACCCCTTCTGACTCATCATTGGCAAGCTGTTCTAAAACTTCAACAGGGGTTGGTCTGTTGAATTGCTTCCTTGCCAGAGCACGCCGGACTTTAAAACTCGGATCGCGGGTTAATTCTAGGCGACTTGTTAAGGGTAAGTTGGGATTTGCTGCCAAACATTCCCGGACGCTTTCATCAGCATCTCTGGTTAGCTGCTCTAGGATATTAACGGGCGTTCTATAATCGCGGGCAATTTTCATGCGGGAAGCTAGATCGCCGTTGCTGAGTACCTGTGCGATCGCGTAGGGACTGTGCAGCCGACTGACCAATAATTGATTAGCTTTGGCGATTTCTTCTGCTGCTTGCGACTCTAAATCAAACCGATAAATGATTAGCGGATCTAGATTGGGATTTTTGAAAGCTTCCTCTCGAACACCATCTTTTCCCTTATTAAGGGCAAGTTCTTCTAAGATATCTATCGGCGTACTGGGATTTTTTGCTAACAGTTTCAGGGTGCTAGAATTATCCTGTTGGGCGGCTTGTCTGAGTATACTGACGGGAGCATTGGGATTAGATGCGATCGCCTGTACCATACCTGCACCCTGCTGGGCGAGTTGTTCGAGAATAAATACGGGGGTATTGGGATTTTTGGCGATCTCTTGCCTCATAAAGCCGCAGTGTGACTTGTACAAGTCAGAAGCGATTGCCTCTTGTAAATATTCGATTCGCTGCGCTTCGGGAATCGCAGGGTTAAAAGCTAGGGGCATAAGGAGTTCCCAACCTTTGTTTTGAGGCACAGTTAATTGTTGCTGCAACTGCTCTCGTAAGGATGTCGGAGTGTTAGGATTACCCACTAACGCTAGGGCAACTGAGCGTTTCTCTTTGAGAGCCAATTCAATCGTGAATATGACCCCGGATAAATTATTAATGATTTCCTCTAAGGCTGATTCTGGCACTGTGGGCAACAACTCAGCCCAAAGTTCTCGACATTGGCGATCGCGCCAAAATACTCTAACTAAATGGCGATAAAAGCGATACCTTTCCAGCAGAGCCATCCAAGGATCTATATCAAGGGTGGCAGCAAATTCAGACAAAATCTTCCGAATGTTACCCATATAAAACTCGGCTGAAAATTCCTTTTCCTCTCGCGATCCAGCTAATACTCTATGGAGTTTAAATCGGAGCTTGTTTGAATATAATTCGCGATTGCCTATTTGTTCTAGCAGGGGAACAGGTATATTTGAATCTACTGCTAGTGCGTTGCAAATATATTCTTCACCTTCAAGTACCAACTGCTGTAAAAGTTGCGATCGCAAAGCATCAGGTGTATTGAGATTTTGTGCAACCGCCAACCGCACTTTGGGATCGGCATCTCGTGCCAATTGCTCTAAGGTACTCGCTAAAACTTGCGGATGTTCGGCAATTTTCGCACGATTAGATTCAGATGAGCTATCAAGCATTTGTGCCAAGATTGCTCCTGGTAGGTTTGGCTGTTTAAGCAGCGAGTAGTGCAGGTTGCGATCGCCAGCTAATTGTTCTAAAACGCTGATAGGTAGGTTATTTCTGTTGACAATAACATTGCTGTAGCTAGGAAGTAATTGCAGCAAAGTTGATTCGGAAGCGTTGGGATGTTTCGCCACAACTTCGCGGATAGAGTTTTCGGAATGATTAGCCAGTATAGCGATCGCGCCTTCTGGCGATGCAGGATTACAAGCTACTGCTAATTGAATTTTCTCATAAGCATCACCCGCCAACTTCACCAATACTTCCGGCGGCGTATGAGGATTTTGAGCAACTGCTAAACGCACCCAAGACCAACTACTCTCTCCTAAAATCGCCAACTGTTGCGGATCTGTATTCCAATCTTGAGCAGCATTGTGTTGACTCTCCACACGCAGAATTAACTCTGTCGGACAATTGGGATTATACTGAACTGCAAGGCGAATTTGTAACTCCAAATCTCCTGCTAATTGCTCTAAAATTGCTAAAGGCGCATCCGCCAATTCTGCCATCTGAAGACGCGGTTCTAGTGAAGGTTCTCTCGCCAAACGCTCCAATATTTTGATGCGAAACCGAGTAGGTAAATAGGGGTTGCGAAGTCCTTCCAAGAGTGGATTTGCCGGAACCCACTCGCTTAGAAAATAGTCGGGAACCGGAGCAAATTTAAGCAACTCTACTGCGAGTCTATCATTTTGTTCTAGTTGAGCATTTCGCAACACTGCATCTGCCACTTCTTCCCAATTTTCTACTATTTCTCCTCCCCAATTTACATGGAGTCTTGCAGCTTCCGCTACTTGGGAATTTGAACTATTCACCAGGACTTCTAACAATTTGCGCGGCGTTAAAAGATAATTAACAACTGATATTTGAAAACTTATAGGTTGATTGATCAACTGTTCGGGATTATCTAGAAAAGGTTGGATATCTGCAAAATTGAGCGATTGCATAAAATAAAACCTCCTAGCCGTTAGCTAACTGCAAAGTAATTTATGCTAGAATTAAATTATAACATTTAACCTAGATTAATCCATGCCAACTTTAACTAATATTGGCACTTTAATTATCCGCGATCCGCACCTTCGCAATGGTATCCCTATCATAGCAGGAACTGCCACCTCAGTGCAGCGAATTGCCGCCTTTGCAAGTCCTAATCTACTCTAAATTCAAGACTAACATCAACAATTATATTATTCTAAATCGGCAAGAGCGACTTTCAAGCAAGCACGAACCTCCTTCCAATCGCGTTACGACAAATGACCAATTAGAACTAAATTAGAAGATGGCGGTAGAGTGACAATAAAACTGCGAAAAACTGAAGCAACTCGTAAACCTGCTGTTGCCCAATCTTGGAGAATATAATCAGTTGAACCTAAAGCAGTTGTCTGTGTAGTAATGAGTCCAGCTATTACATCAGAGCGGATTGTGTTATATATAACTGATGATAGAATTACAGCCGGACGACGTTTAATGCCAGTGACACCAAGAAAATCTACTGTCACCACATCACCAGGATTAAAAGACACTATTACATCTCCTCATTTTCAGGAAAAAGGGCGCTGGCGTACTGCAAAGAAAATGTGGTGACATCAAGTTTATCTTCTTCATTCCAAGTCTCACTTTCATCGACGATAGATAGATTTTGCTGCACCAAATCGTTGAGAATAAGAGTTGCCAAGCGTAATCTCTCGGTTGGCGAAAGGGTAGAAAGAACGCGATCGTAAACTTCTTGAACAGTGATTGACATAGCAAATCCTCCTGCTTCTTAATCTTGTGGAACACTTAGGGAAGATTGATTACTGTTAATGGGGGCTCAGAAACCGATTTTTTTACTAAATACTTCGTTATAACCAAACGTGCAGTTATTTATTAACTTTTCGGTTTAGGGAGGCTTTCAGGGTCTATCCCTCCCTGGCGTAATTGTTCTAGCAAAGCTTGATAACGCTGTCGCTCACCTTCAAGTTGAGCAATAGCTTCCTCTGCACGTTGCCTTTCCTGTTCTCGAAGTCGATCTAATTCTACAGAAGTGAGAAACTTTCGGTCATCAGGTCGATAAATTTCCAAGTTATTTTCTGTTAGTTGAAAACGGATTCCTAACAGCGGACTCACCCAACCATTCATCTCTGGAATACTCTCTAACCAATCTCCAGAACGGATCGATCCAACTAACTCTATATCATCCGGGTCATAAATGTAATATTCTCTAACTCCATACCGTTGATAAAATAAAAGTTTATCCATCATTTTCCCGGCTCGATTTCCCGGTGAGAGAATTTCAAAAACAACTTGGGGAACTATGTTATCTTCTTCCCATTGTCTATACGAACCTCTGTCACCTTTTGGTCTACCAAAAACTACCATTGCATCAGGAGCTAAACGGATTTTATTATTTCCTTCAACGGGATACCAGAGTAAATCACCTGCAACAAAAACATCGGAATTATTAGCAAACAATATTTCTAAGTTTTCTTTAATCGTAACAATCCAGCGAAATTGTTTAGTATTGTCTGCCATTGGTTCACCGTCGCAGTCGGGGTAGATGATTTCTGATACAGTTTCGGCGGGTAATTGTTGTACCATAACTGTTAAGGGATTGAGGATGCTGAGTTTAGTATAGCTCAAAAATTTAATAAATTCATGCTATAATTAAATCCTAATCTTTAACCCCAGATTCCCATAATGCCAACTTTAACTGATATTGGCACTTTAATTATCAGCGATCCGCACCTTCGCAATGGCATCCCTATCATAGCAGGAACTGCCACATCAGTGCAGCGAATTGCCGCCTTATACAAACAAGGCAATAATGCTGAAGAAATAGCAGCCGATTTGGATCATCTCACCTTAGCACAAGTTTATGCTGCACTAACTTATTATCACGCAAATCGAGCGGAAATAGAAGCCGATTTAGCGGCTGAAAAAGCAGAATATGAACGTTTAGCAGGATTAAATAAGCTAAAAATGTAGGCAATAGCATGAGCCAAATTCGTCTTTACTTAGATGAAGATTCCCGCAGCAAAAAACTATTACAAGCTTTACAAAGTCGCGGCGTAGATATCATTACAGTTGCCGAAACAGGGATGTTATCTCGGAGTGATGAAGATCAACTGATTTGGGCTTTTGCGAATCAAAGAGTAATTTATAGTTTCAACACTAGGGATTTTTATAGAATCCATACCAATTGGCTAGAAAAAGGTGACTCTCATGCAGGAATTATTTTAGGACAGCAAAATTATTCTGTGGGAGAACAAATGCGTCGCCTTTTGAGTCTAATTTCTGCCAAGTCAGCGGCAGAGATGCAAAATCAAATAGAGTTTCTTAGTGCTTGGAATAAAGAGTAAGCATATTGCGACAGAAGAAACCGAATATGCTACTGGTTAAAAAACTAGGCAATCAATAGACCTCTCCAAAAAAGAATTTCAAACTCTTAGTCTGTCTGAAAAAAACCTAATTTTTGGAGAAGTCTAATTAACTTAAAATTGCCCCGCTAATGCTGGCACGCACCTTTCACAAAGTAAAGGATGTTCCTCTGACTCTCCAACATGAGTAGAATAATTCCAACAACGATCGCACTTTTGCCCGTCTGCTTTCACTACACCCACCCCCAAGTCTTCGGAATTAAAGCTGTAGGGTATTCCCTCTAAACCTTCAGAACTTTCTAAAAGTTCCACCTGAGAAGCAATTAACAGATACCGCAACTCGTCTACACCGTTACCAGTCGCAGAATCATGTAACTTTTTGATTGCCGAGGCAGGCTTTTTGACAGCAGAGAGTTGAGATACAATTTCCGCAGTATTGCTGATTGCTGGTACTTCTACCTTAATCTCCTCTGGTTGAGATGCGATCGCTTTCGCCTCAACAGTAGTTTCTCTTGCTTCTTTCCCCAATACCTCTACTTTCAGAGTTTCAACCTTTTCTGACAACTCTTGCCGATTAGCTGCAAATAGCAAATGTTGCCACACAAACCAGATGGCATATCCAAAACCAATGAGTTCAAATGTCTCTCCTAGAAGTGGAATCTGATTAACCGTATCCAGTACCGCCCCGATTGCTTTTGCAACTGCAAACACTGCGAATAGGAGGATAACTGTAACGGCAGCTTGCTGATTTTCTGCTAAGAATTGACCCAAAAACCTCGGTAAATCGCTGATAAATTCTGTTACCTTTTCGACAATTTCCCTCGGTTCGATGAAGGATTGTTGGGATTCACTATTAGCAAGATCGACAGTATTATCTGTTCCCGTTTCAGCGTGTTCTACTGATACTTCTTTCTCCAGTTCTATTGACTTTTCATCCTCAATATGCGGGTGCATATATTTTGCGGCTAACCCTTCCGTACTCGGATTTAGAGCTTGCAGTTTTTCCCGTTTTTCCGCATCGGGGACGTAAAGCAAAACCTTAGCTTCCAAAGGAGCACCGATCGCCTTTTCACTGCGGGCCAACTCTAAAACCTTATTGACTTCGCCGCGAACTTGCCGCAAATATTCCCAGGATTTACCTAATTCTGGGTTATGCCAGCGGTTATCTATTTGCACCCAACCCGCCTCAAATACTGATTTGTAAGCTGTGGGATAGGGGATGTATTGCCAAATATCTTCTGCTAAGTGGCATAAAACAGGCGCGATCGCCCTTGCCAAACTCTCCACCGCGATCGCGAGCACTGTCTGGCAACTGCGGCGGCGTAAGGAGTCTTCTGCACTGATATAAAGCCGATCTTTGGCAATATCCAGATAGAAATTAGATAAGTCAACTACGCAGAAATTCTGCACTGTTTGGAAAAATCGGAAAAACTGGAAGCTATCAAAAGCATCTTTTACTTCTGCAAATACTTCCGTCATCCGGTGCAGCATATAACGGTCTAATTCGGGCAGTTCTTGATAACTAACTGCATTTTTTGCAGGATCGAAATCGTGCAGATTTCCCAACAAAAACCGCGCTGTATTGCGAATTTTCCGATAAACATCCGCTTGCTGTTTGAGGATGTTTTTACCCAAGGGTACGTCGGCGGAATAGTCTACGGAAGATACCCACAACCGCAAGACATCAGCACCATATTCATTGATGACAACGGCAGGATCGACGACATTACCTAGAGATTTGCTCATTTTGCGGCCTTGTTCATCCAATACAAAACCGTGTGTTAAAACAGTTTTATAAGGAGCAATGCCATTATTAGCAACGCTAGTGAGTAAACTAGATTGAAACCAGCCGCGATGTTGATCCGATCCTTCTAAATACATTTCAGCAGGATAGTGCAATTCTTCTCTGCCTTTGGCAACGGCGGCCCAAGAGGAACCGGAGTCAAACCAGACATCCATTGTGTCTGTACCTTTGCGATAGGTTTTGCCGTTATTCCGATAGGATTCTGGCAATAATTCTTCGATTGGCAATTCCCACCAAGCGTCGGAACCTTTTTGTGCAACGATCGCCTGTACGTGAGCGATCGTTTCTTCATTCAGCAATGGTTCCCCGGTTTCTTCGTCGTAGAATGCAGGGATAGGTACGCCCCAACTGCGTTGACGGGAGATGCACCAGTCGCTGCGATCGCTTACCATAGCGGTAATTCTATTTTCGCCTTGGGCGGGTATCCACTTCACATCCGCGATCGCTTTTAGCGCTGCTTCTCTAAATCCTTCCACCGACGCAAACCACTGTTCCGTCGCCCTAAATATTGTCGGCTTTTTCGTCCGCCAGTCGTAAGGGTAAGAGTGAGCGTAAACTTCTTCTTTAATTAAAGCACCGGCCCCCGCCAGAGCATCAATTACCGCCCCATTACCATCACCGAGGACGTTCAAACCCTCAAATTGTCCGGCTTCTGCGGTGAAATTACCATTATCGTCAACTGGTGACAGTAAAGGTAAACCGTAGCGTTGACCTACTTGATAGTCTTCTTGGCCGTGTCCCGGCGCGGTATGTACTAAACCAGTACCAGAATCCGCCGTAATGTAGTCGCCGCCGATGACAACGGGACTTATGCGGTCAAATAGGGGATGTTTGTAGGTAGATTTTTCTAAGTCTTTGCCTTGGATGGTAGCCAGTACCTCTAGTTTGGTGTTGAAGGTAGCTGACAATTTTTCTACCAAGTCAGCGGCTACTATCAGAGTTTTTTCTACCTTGGTACTTAACTCTTTATTCTCTGGCGTTTTTTTGAGTTCAATTGCACTTAATTCTTCACTCTCTGGCGAATTTTGAGCGCCATTGGTGCTCAATCCTTCCCCTGAGAATTTTACTACTGCATAAGTCAAGTCTGGATTGACTGCTACAGCTAGGTTTGCGGGAATTGTCCAAGGCGTAGTTGTCCAGACTGCTAAGTGGAGATTCGGCAGATAAGGAGTCAGCGCCTTTGCGGACTTTGCCAACTTCGCGATCGCTAAGGCAACATAAATACTGCGAGAAGTGTGACCTTCGGGATACTCCAATTCTGCCTCAGCCAAAGCCGTCTTAGAACTAGGACTCCAGTGTACCGGCTTCATCCCGCGATAGATGTAACCTTTAAGCACCATTTGGGCAAAAACACCGATTTGTGCTGCTTCGTATTCTGGCTTTAACGTCAAATAAGGGTGTTCCCAGTTTCCCCAAATGCCATAACGCTTAAACCCTTCCCGTTGCTGTTCCATCGTGGCGATCGCAAAATCCCGCGCTTGGCGACGAAGTTCAATAGTCGTCAGCTTTTGCCGAAGGGCAGGCTTCATATCCTGTAAGACTTTCAGCTCAATTGGCAGGCCGTGACAATCCCATCCAGGGACATAGCGGACTTTCCTACCTTGCAGCATTTGGTAGCGGTTAATCGTATCCTTAAGAATCTTATTCAGGGCGTGGCCGATGTGGAGTTGCCCGTTAGCGTAGGGTGGCCCGTCGTGGAGAATGAACAACTCACCCGGATTGTTCTGTGACAGGCGATCGTATATATGTTGATCTGCCCAAAATTGTTGCAGTTCGGGTTCCCGTTTGACAGCGTTAGCACGCATATCAAACTTAGTCTTGGGCAGGTTTACGGTATCTTTATAGGATTTTAGTTCTGTCACAGCCGGATGCTCAAGATGTTACAAAGCTGGTTTTGCTTTTATCTTAGCGCTTTTGGGAATATTGAGCAGATTAATTTCAGGCGGCAAATTCGGGGGTATGCCGATGGGTGTCAATAGCTTTGTGCAGGGGTGCGATCGCTGGATTTTAGCCATTCTCTATAATTTATGCTTCGCTACGCGAAAGCCTTACAAACCAGTAGTTCCAGAAAATTTTCTGCCGAGAGTAACATAATAGGGATAATTACAAAACCTGGTATCTGAGCAAACTGACATATATTTTAGAGAAATTCAAGGTGAGTTGCAAGAACTTAGTCACCTCCTCAGCTTTCAAACACCTTTTTACATATTTTTAAAAGAAACTTGATAAGCAAAATAAAAATGCAGTAAAAAAATACGGGTATCCATATCGTTATCCAGAATTCGACATTCTCATTGTCAAGCTGTTGCCCACGTAATTTAGAAATCAAAGCATCAGTCAAAATAATATTTATTTCAATTATTAGCGTTGCCATAAAAACCCCACAAATTGTATAGTGCCAAACTAGCACTATAGGTAAAATCAACACCATCATTACCGAAAGAACATCAATAATGCTGGCAATTAGCAACATATTTTTCTTCCTTAATTTACTAACTGTAGGTGCGTCAGGCGAAATTTTGTCACTATTAGCAAAAAATTGATCGGGACTTACGCACAACCAAAGAAACCGGGTTTTTTGACGAAAATACTTCGTTGTTACCCACAGATCATCTCAAAAACCCGGTTTCTGGAGGCCCATGCGTAAGTCCTATTGATATCTGACGCACCCTACTAACTACTAACTGATTTTATGAATTTTCCGAATGGAAAATTGAGAGATTAAGTTTGTTTGAAAATTTGTCCTATTTACAATGTAGGCGGATCTCGATACACGGGTTGTTTTGACGGCAGCAAATACAAAAATGTCAACCCAACTGCGATCGCAATACCAACTACTGGCTGAAACACTGAGACAACGAGTGCAAACAAGTAAAAAATTACCGAGAATCCATATTGCTTGGTAAGATAATTAACAAAATGCGGGCTAAGACGACTATCAATCAGCCGATAGTGAGAAGAAGCGTAGAGCCACTTTAGGAACCAAGATGCGGCTGGTAATAATAACCCAAATACATAAAATATTACTACGGTTTTTTGCTCCTTCACATCAAGTAAATGTTCGCCTAGTACCGCCGTTGGAAAAGGTAAAAACGAGATGCACATTAGGAAGAATATATTAAGCAGATTAAACACATGATCTGTCTTCTGGTAAATTCTAAAAATGTAATGATGATTAACCCAATAGATTCCAATCATTACAAAGCTAAAAATGTAAGCAAAATAAGATGGCCAAAGAGAAACTAATGCGGTAGCAACACTCTGATGTGTAGCATCCGTGTGTGGGAGGCGGATTTCTAAGATCAGTAAGGTAATAGCAATGGCAAAAACACCGTCGCTGGAAGCTTCAATGCGTTGCGTAGTCACTTCCTCTTGATGTTGATTTATTTCCTTCATAATCCGCCTAATTTATTTTCTATATACATTGGTAAACAGGGTTTAACTATAACATTTCTCAGGTATATGATGTACATCTGCTAATGGCTAATTGCTAATTGCTAGAGGGACGTAAATCACTTGATTGAGAAGCGCTATATCATGAGATCAGGTTTAGATAATACCGCCATTAGCCCGAATATTTTGTCCGGTAATCCAGCGGGAATCATCGCTTGCTAGAAATGCTACAATATCAGCAATATCTTGCACTTCTCCCAAACGTCCCAGAGCTGACGCTTGCACAAAATCTTGAATTTGTGCTTCGGTTTTTCCTTCTCGAAAGAGAGTAGTATCTATTGGCCCTGGAGAAATAACATTAACAGTAATTCCGCGTTGACCTACTTCTTTTGCTAATACCCGTGTCAATTGCTCAACTGCTCCTTTAGTCGCAACATAAGCTCCATAAGTTGGCAGCATCATCAAAGTAGTTGAAGAGGAAAAATTAATAATGCGTCCACCATCGGCTAGGCGTTGAGCGGCTTGTTGGCAAGCGAAAAAAGTACCTTTGACGTTAACTGCAAAAATCTTGTCAAATTCAGCTTCCGTAAAGTCAGCAATTTTTTTATTAGTAAGGATTCCGGCATTATTAACCAGAATATCTAGTTTACCAAAATGTTCAATTGTGCGATCGAATAGCCGTTGAATATCAGAAACAGAACTCACGTCTCCCTGAAGGGCGATCGCACTCCCGCCTTCAGCTTCAATCGCCTCTACAACTTCTTGAGCTTGAGCGGTACTTCCAGCATAATTAATGACAAGTGATGCACCTTCTTGAGCTAGTTTGAGCGCGATCGCCCGACCAATCCCTCTGGCTGAACCTGTCACTAACGCCACTTTTCCAGTTAATTTCCCTGTTGTCATAAAATTTTTCTACATTCTTATAGTTGTCGCTTTATCCATGTCCGTTGCCTTGAGTTCGCTGCTGAGTTTCCAGGTATTCCCAAATGCGGCGGATTTCTGCGCGATCGACTTCTGCGTTACGGGCCATTTGTACCATCACAGTTGAGAGGTTGGCAAGGGCTAATTGCATTTGCTGCTGTCCCTCTTGTAACTGCTGCTGTCCAATAGCTAGCCGATCGACTTTTCTGGCTAGACTATTTAAGTCATCTGTGAGAACAACTATTTCATCTAATAAGATATTGCAGCGACGACCAAACTCAGTATCTACCTTTTGCACTTGGGATCTCAACGACTCAAGACGCTCTTCAAACAAGTTAGATGGTTCTGTCATAGCTCAGTCTCCTCTTTAGTTTGCTGCTGTAGGCTTTTGCATAGGTAGGAATTCCTCAAGCTTTTAAATTTAGTTGAACGTTTTTTATGCCAACCCAGTCTAATTTTATATGGACTTAGCAAAACGCTTTCATAAACAACCTATTGTTTCGGGGCTGCTTGGGCTACTTATCCTGTCACTGCTGACAGTAGGAAGCTATGCCGTTTATAGCATGGCGATCGCTAAACCGAGCAGTGAAACTCGGCGCGGGCAAAAGACTGTCACCGTAGAAAGGCTGAGCCTACCGATCGCAGTTTCCGCTAACGGCACTATTCAACCAGAACGTTCAGTCAATGTCAGCCCGAAAACATCGGGAATGCTTAAAAGTTTACTGGTCAAAGAGGGCGATCGCGTTCAACAAGGGCAATTGCTGGCATACATGGATGACTCCAACCTACGAGGCCAACTTACCCAAGCTCAAGGACAAGTCGCCTCCGCCGAAGCCAACCTGCAAAAATTGCTCAATGGCAATCGATCGGAGGATATCGCCGTAGCTAGGGCGCAACTGGTTGAGCAACAAGCTAACCTGCAAAAATTGCTTAATGGTAATCGACCAGAGGACATTGCCGCAGCGAGGGGGCAACTAGCCGAACAACAAGCTAACCTGCAAAAAGTCATCAATGGTAATCGATCGCAAGACATAGCCCAAGCCAGATCCCGCCTCGCAGATGCTCAATACGCTTTACGCCAAGCAGGAGATGACTTACAAAGAAATCAAGAACTATATACAGCAGGCGCGATCGCACTCCAGAGCTTGAATACTTCCCGTACTACGCGCGATCGCGCCCAAACTCAAGTTAAGCAAGCAGAGGAAGCTTTAGCACTGCTACAAGCAGGTGCCCGCCCCGAAGAAATTGCCCAAGCGCGGGCCGCAGTACAGCAAAGACAAGAAGCCTTAGCCTTGCTAGAAGCAGGTTCCCGCCCAGAAGACATCGCTCAAGCACGGGCAGTAGTACAGCAGAGACAAGAAGCCTTAGCCTTGCTAGAAGCAGGTTCCCGCCCAGAAGACATCGCCCAAGCTCGCGCTCAACTTGCCTCTGCCAAGGGTAGCGTCCAAACCATCGAAGCGCTGATTAACGATACTGTAATTCGCGCGGCTTTCAGCGGCGTTGTCACCCGTAAATATGCAGATCCCGGCGCTTTTGTGACTCCCACAACCGCAGGTAGTGCTGTTTCCTCAGCGACTTCTTCTTCAATTTTGTCCTTAGCTTCGACAAATCAAGTAGTCGCAAATGTAGCCGAAACTAATATTTCCCAAATCCGGCTTAAGCAAGAGGTGACAATTCAAGCTGATGCCTATCCCGGCAAAACATTTACAGGTCAAGTCAATCAAATCTCACCCCAGTCAATTGTCCAGCAAAACGTCACCAGTTTTGAAGTCAAAGTGGGAATTATTGATGACCCCCAAGGGTTACTCCGCTCTGGAATGAATGCCAATGTAGAGTTTAAAGTCGGGGAACTAAAAGATGCTGTGGTCGTACCAACAGTGGCGATCGTCCGTCAAGAAAATGGCACAGGAGTCTTTGTAGCCGACGAAAATATGAAGCCTAAATTTACTCCGATAGTAACTGGAATTACGGTTAATGACAAAACAGAAATTCGCTCTGGATTAAAGGGAAATGAAAGAATATTTATTAGCTCTCCGCCCAGTTCCAGAGCTCGTCGCTCCCCCAGTCCATCATCAGGTATTCCTGGTTTGCAGCCTGGGCCGCGCTTGCGTTAGC
>NZ_JAQMUA010000094.1:0-16860 GCF_028330895.1 Kamptonema animale CS-326
GATGGGGGAGATGGGGGAGATGGGGAGGATGGGGAGATGGGGAGGATGAGGAGAATTTTGCTTTTCTTGTGCGTTAGTATTCAGCTAATGTCTTGAGCCTTCTCTCCTAGAAAACTAAATCCTTTTGCCTTTCCAGTCCCCTCTGCTCCTCTGCTCCCCCGCCCCCTCGCTCCCCCGCTCTTACTCCTGGGGGAGCAAGGCCTTGATTTGAGCGACGAAATCTTGATGATCGACGACAGGTTTGGAAATGTAACCGTCAGCACCACTTTGATTGAGAAAGGTTTCGCGATCGCCAGCCATCGCGTGAGCTGTCACCAAAATAATCGGTAGTTTAGCAGTTTGGGGGTTTGCTTTCAGCATTTGAGTAATCTTAATGCCATCAACAGCCTTACCCTGGTAAACGCTCCGAGACAGAGACACATCCATCAAAATTAGGTCAGCTTCCCCATCAATCGCAATTTGCATCACCTCTTCCACATTTTCGGTGTGCTTCACGGCAAGACCACCTCGCTTAGTCAAAATCTTGGAGAAAACGCGAGCATTAACCAAATCGTCCTCTACAATCAGAACGGTTTTCATAACTTTTTCCTTGCTACTTGCTGCTCTATAAATCTTATGCAAACCTCTGTACAGTTATTTCTGTAAGGTTTTTGCTGTTTACTTTCTACTTCGCCCTAGTCTGATCAATTCCTTATCAGGCTAAAGCAATCTTATGTAAAACTGCTATTACCGAGTTCGATAGAGCAACCGACTAGGGAAAAATGCTCTTGACGCTCTAAAAATTTTAGCGGAGGCTGCGCTAAGAGCAACGAACTCAGAGAGCTCGCGGTCTAATATCGTGTAATCAGAGCATATATAGCAACCGCTAAGGTGGTTAGGACATTATAAGTTGCTGAAACCTTGATTCTATTTCCTTCTTCCCCTAGCCCCTAGCCCCTAGCCCCAGCTATATCAGTTTTCCACCGGGGCGGTTTCAGCAGCTTGCTGTTGAGAGCTGTTTTACACTCAGGAATTAACGGACACAAGGACTCATGGCTAAACAATTAAACCTCTTTTCTGGCCAAGTAATCTCAACGGCGCTGCACACCGAGATGCAGCAGTCGTATCTCGAATACGCCATGAGTGTTATCGTCGGGCGTGCTCTACCAGATGTCCGCGATGGCTTGAAACCGGTTCACAGGCGGATTTTATACGCTATGCACGAACTCGGCCTGACACCTGACCGTCCTTACCGTAAGTGTGCCAGGGTGGTTGGGGATGTTTTGGGTAAATATCACCCTCATGGCGACCAGTCAGTTTACGACGCTTTGGTGCGGATGGTTCAAGAATTTTCCAGCCGATATCCGTTGCTAGCAGGCCACGGGAATTTTGGTTCGGTGGATAATGACCCACCTGCGGCGATGCGCTATACGGAAACTCGTTTGGCCTCAATCTGTCACGAGGCAATGCTAACTCAGGTTGGTGAGGCGACGGTTGACTTTAGTGATAATTTTGACTCCTCGCAGCAGGAACCGACGGTATTGCCGGCGGAGTTGCCGTTTTTGCTACTGAATGGCTGTTCTGGGATTGCGGTGGGGATGGCGACGAATATTCCGCCTCACAATTTGAATGAGGTGGTGGATGGTTTAATTGCTTTGATTGATACGCCGGATCTGTCGGATGAGAAGTTGCTGGCGTTGATTCCAGGCCCAGACTTTCCGACTGGTGGGGAGATTATCAGTACCGAAGGAATTACCGATGCTTATACGAAAGGTAAGGGTAGTATTGCTGTCCGAGGTGTGACGCGGATGGAGGAAATTCCAGCCGCTCGCAGGACTCGCAGTAAGATGGCGATTGTGGTAACGGAGTTTCCTTTTCAGGTGAATAAGGCAGGCTGGATTGAGAAGGTAGCGGAATTGGTGAATCAGGGCCGAATTGAAGGTATTTCGGATTTGCGAGATGAGAGCGATCGCGAAGGTATTCGCGTGGTGATTGAAATTAAACGCGAGTTTTCGCCGCAAACAGTTCTCTCTCGCCTCTACCATCAGACTGATTTGCAGTGCAATTTCGGTGCGATTTTGCTGGCTTTGGTTAATGGTCAACCCCGTCAGTTGACTCTCAGACAAATGTTGCAGGAGTTTCTGAATTTTCGGGAAGTAACGCTGACTAGACGCTACAACCACGAGTTACAGGTGGCTCAGCGGCGTTGTCATATTGTGGAAGGGTTACTTTTGGTTCTAGGAAATTTAGATGCGGCGATCGATATTCTCAGAAATGCTCCTGATGGTAGTACGGCTAAGCAAGGTTTGCAAAGTCGGCTGAATTTTAGCGAAAGCCAAGCTGATGCGATTTTGGCTATGCCGATGCGACGTTTAACTGGCTTGGAAAGGCAAAATTTACAGTCTGAGTTTGATGAGTTAATGGCGACTATTCAGGAGTTGCAGAGGTTGTTAGGCGATCGCCGCGAATTGCTTAAGGCTTTGAAGAAAGAATTGCGATCGCTCAAACGCAAGTATGGCGATCCTCGCCGCACCCGGCTAGTGACTGTTGAGCAGGGGAGCGGGGGAGTTCCTGAGCAGGGGAGCGGGGGAACTCTTGAGCGGGGGAGCGGGGGAGCTCCTGAGCGGGGAAGCAGGGGAACAGGGGAGATTAAAGGCGGGGAAGCGAAAAAGAAAGCTAATCAACCACCTGTCACCTCGGTTAGCACTGAGCCTTCAGAAGCAACTGTTCTGGAGTTTACGCATAAGCAGTACGTGCGACGGCTGGCTTCGGCGGAGTCGAGTCGAGGTAAAAATCACGATAAATCTGCTCAGTCGCGAGGAGGGGAGAGCGATTTTAGCGTCAACACTATCCAAGCTAGAACTAATGAAAATTTAGCGATCTTGACTCGCACTGGCAAAGCTTACCCCCTAAAAATTTCTGACATTCCCACAGTCGGAAATCGCGATCGCGGCACGCCGATTATTAGTTTGCTCTCACCTTCCGCTACTAAAGATGTAGCTCCAGGTAATCTGCCAGAAATTGTGGCAGGAATGTTTGTTCTGTCTGAAAATGCTGATGCAACTGACTTAGTAACTTTGACTCAACAAGGAAAAATTAAGCGGTTGCCTCTTTCTGAATTAAGCGATATTACTAATCGTGGTGTGACAGCAGTTAAACTAAAAGATGATGACGAATTGCGCTATGCAATGCTTAGCAAACCGGGAGAACAAGTAGTTTTGGCCACATCTGGGGGGCGACTGTTGCGTTTTGAACTCAATGATGAGCAATTGCCACCAATGGGCCGCGCTGCACAAGGTTCTCAAGCTACGCGACTGCGGAAACAGGAACAGTTAGTTGGCTGCATTACTCTTGCTGCTGATGGCAGTTTGTTACTGGTTTCTGAGTTAGGTTGGGCAAAACGGATGCCTGTAGGTTCTGTGAGGCTAACGGGACGCGGTGAAATTGGCACTCAAGCATTCCATTTCGCAGAGCCGAAGGATGCTCTGGTTGGGATTGTGGCGGCGCTTCCTCGAAAGGAGTTGAAGTTGTTAACTAATAATGGGCGTTTGTTGCGTGTGGGTGTGGAGAAAATTGCTTTCTGGGGTAAAGATGCTCCTGGCGATCGCGCCGTTAATCTCAATCCCAGTGAAAAAATTGTCAAAGTTGTTATTTGTTAGTTGTTAGTTGTTAGTTATTGGTTGTTGGTTGTTGGTTGTTAGTTGCTAATTGCTAATTGCTAATTGCTAATTGCTAGTTACTGATTAAACGTAAGGTGGGCGCTCGCCTCAACCATCTTCTTCTATGAGTTACAGGCTTGTAGCGGCGAGCGCCCACCCTACAAGCTATTGAATACTAGCCCCTAGCCCCCTAGCTATAGATCAACTTGTAGCAACATTAGGTTAGTTTGATGGACGAAATTAACACAAACAGGATTTATACTAATAGGACTTGTACACACAAAAGCTAGAAACCATTTTCTTGATAGATTTATAGTTGAAAATCTTATATCTTTCTAAGAAATCTGTTTCTTTGCGTAAGTTCTAAATAATCAATAATTAACAATTAACAATTATGGCAAAAGTTATTATAGAAAATGTCTACAAAAGCTTTCAGACTCTTCGCAAGGATGAAGAGACAAAAATGAAGGATGAAAATTTATTATTAAATTCTGGAAACTCATCTTCTCCTGGTAAACTTGACAGTAATATTCATACTTCTAGCCATACTGTTTTACGTCGCATTAACTTGTCGGTGCAAGATGGCGAATTTATGGTTTTGGTAGGGCCTTCGGGATGTGGAAAAAGTACCTTATTGCGCTCGATCGCTGGTTTAGAATCTCTAACTGGTGGGAATATTTGGGTGGGCGATCGCTTAGTTAACGATCTGCCTCCCAAGGAGCGCGATATCGCTATGGTGTTTCAAAATTACGCTCTCTATCCCCACTTGACTGTTTATGATAATTTGGCTTTTGGCTTGCGGCGGGGGAAGGGGAGCGGGGGAGTGGGGGAGCAGGGGAGCAGAGGCGCAGGGGAGCAGGGGAGAAGGAAAACTACACCTCTTCATCCTTTATTTGAGGAGTTGTTAACGGCAGCGACGCGGAATTTGCCTAAAGGTTTGCGTTATTGGTCTGAGCAGGAAAAAGCTGTGGATGAGCGAGTGCGGACTGTTGCTCAACTGTTGCAAATTGAGTCTCTTTTACATCGTTTGCCGAAGCAACTTTCAGGTGGTCAAAAGCAGCGGGTGGCTTTGGGCCGAGCAATGGCTAGAAATCCTCAAGTATTTTTAATGGATGAACCGCTATCTAATTTGGATGCAAAATTAAGGGCGGAAACTAGGGCGCAGATTGTGCAGTTACAGCGACAATTGGGGACTACGACTATTTATGTCACCCATGACCAAATTGAGGCGATGACGATGGGCGATCGCATTGCGGTGATGAATCAAGGTCAGATTCAACAGGTGGCGAAACCTCTGGAACTTTACAATCAACCGGCGAACTTATTTGTAGCTCAATTCATTGGTTCGCCGCCGATGAATTTTTTACCAGTGCAGTTTACGGCTCCGTTGCTGGTTTCTCATCCGCAGTTTCGCTTCACTTTACCTGAGATTTGGTCAATGGCGCGTAGGGGAACTCCGCCGTTACAAAGTTATGACGGGCGATCGCTAATTTTGGGGATTCGGCCGGAACATTTGAGCATTAGTCCCCCTGCGACCAAAAATCTGCTGGTGGAAGTGGAAATTATTGAGGCTTTGGGCCATGAAACCTATTTATGGGTTTGTTTGGCGGAGGCTAGGGAAATCCGGTTACAGGTACGAATTGGGTCTGAACGTGCGGTTAGTCTTGGGGAAAAGCTTTGGCTGGCGATCGCACCTGATAAAATTCATCTCTTTGACCCTGACACTGGTTTAGCAATCTTTACTAATTAGTACAGGGGGCGCTAAGTAGAAGGAAGAATGTTTATAAAGTCGGCTTTTTAGTCATCTGTATTTTACGTTAAATTAGGGGGATTTACTTATCAGAGAATAATATTTATCGTTCATCGAAATACAGTGGTTTTCAATTGATTATTGCCCTCTTCACCTAATTGCCCTCTTCCCCTCTTCCCTGAGCATCGGAGCATCGTAGCCCCTCTTCCTCTCTTCCCCTAGAGTCTGATATCCCAGTAGCTCAGATTGCCTCATGGGTAGGTAATTCATCCCAGACTATCTGGAAGCATTACGCGGGGCTAGTGAGTAAACATGAAGTGCCAGAATAATGCTTGACCATTTTTGCCTAAAAAAGTGCGCTTGCACATCAATTGCACATCAACCGCACCTCACTGCATCTCAAAACAGCCTAATTGGGAGTAGCCAATGTCTAGCCATAAAACAACTAAACCTCTTACAGTGTAAGAGGTTTAGGAATGCCAGGACCGGGACTTGAACCCGGGACACGAGGATTTTCAGTGTGCGTCAATATCTGCAATGCGATCCGATCGCTTACTGCGGCTCCTCACCACCAGGTCGCCGCCGCCCTCTCAGCAAAAATCCTTTACTGACTAGGAAGCCAAGAATTTGATCGTTTTCCTGCCTGAGTTGAGTAATCTCAGCTTTATTTTTGTCTATATCTTTTTGTAAATCTAGAAGAAGCTGTGCAAGGCGCGAATCCTCAAATTGCCCCTTAAGCTGGCTTATTGAGATTTCTGATACCTGCTTGGCAACTTCTAGGGAAATTTCCCCTTTGATTTTCATTGCGGCGAAAAAAAAGGCGACACCAACCGCCGCGCCAAAGAGACTAATAAGGGCTAAAAGGTGATTGATAGATGCAGTCATCTTGATGTATTGCTAGGGTAGTAAGGGATTAGTAGCGCACCCTGCAAAAAAAATGGTTGCCCGTTTTACTGCGACCACACCTTTATTTCGATAGCTTGATGCCATCTAGCAAAATCTAGTATCAAGAAGAAGCCTTGGACTACTGCCGGGAGAATTAATATCTGTTGCCCCAAATACATTTTTTTTGCAGATACGGTAAGCTCCTGCCCATTAAAGATAGCTTTCTGATAGCAAAGGCCGGCATATTTCCAAGTGGGTTGCTGTGGATTTGTCGTCAACAAAACAATATTCGCCGCAGTAAATACCGGGGATTCAAACAGTGGAAGAGAACCTGTCGCAACAACTCTGGAAATCTCCCACTGCAAAGTCCATCCGTTAGCCAAATCAAGCATTTTACGGAACTACGACCTTTTTCTTTCTGGATTTGGTAGTTGTCGCAATCGTTGTTTGCGCTGCTTCTGTAAGCGCAACTGCTGGTGTCGCTGTTGCTGCTGCTGTTGCATTCAGAGGAATTGGATAAGTCCCCCCTCCTTCCAACGTGAAAAAGGGGAAAATTTCTGTAGCAGCAGGAGCGGTCGCTGTTCGCTGGATTTTCCCAGCCGGGATTAATTCCCCCAAAATATCAGAAATATCCCCTACCGTAAGCACAGTCGGGAAAGTCATTGACACCGTTTTGTAAGTGCCTTTTGTTGTCTTACCTCCGGTTTTAAAAAAAACTCTTTTGCCGCGCGGCTTATTGTTGGGAGTGTAAACACTTTTCCCCGCTGCTACTGTTACTGTCCCCACAGTTCCATCGGGTTTGACATATTCCCTTGTGTAAGAGGCTCTGTCAACTAAATCTTCGGGGCTGGGGGTGTAGAAAAGATCTTCAATTCCAAAAAATTTCGCAACTCTTAGTATGCAGTTGCAGGTTGTCCGGTACTCATCCGTACCTCCAACTTTTTGCTTGTACTTGACTAAAAAATTTAGGCGTGACATTGTGTATCTCCTTTAGTTATCCTCCCTAAATTCACCTACCCTAGCGGAGAGACAGAAAACTCAAGGTCAACAAGGATATTTGACCGGACACTTGCCGTCCGCTCAAAAAACAACGTCCCTTGTGAATCCTGCTTAATAGCCCCATTAACAGGCTGTGGATATCCCTGTATCCTGCTTTTTTCCGGGAGAGTTGCATTAACTTTGTCTGCCGCTTTTGCAGCCGCACTCAGTGATTTTGCAAAAAATTCATTAACTGTAAAACCTTTGGGCAATGATAAGTTTTCCCAGATAGCCTTGATCGGGTCATCAGGCGCAAGAAACTCAGCAATATCCAAAGGGGATAGGTCAGTTGTGGGCGCGGGTTCAGATTGAGTTCCCTCTGAGGAAGTCGCCGTCAGCTCATTTAGTTCATCATTCATGGGTTTTAAATTTCCTTATTTTCCTCAGCCTAAAACCTGAACCTATTGCCCGTCAAGGGGTTCAGAGGCTTCTATCTCTTTCGGAAACCCGTATGGTTTCCGAAAAACTTTAAACTAATATTCGCCCACCGCGATCGACTAACTGTATAGCGTCTGGGAGGGATACCAAGAATATTTCTGCGCGAACAAATTTTACGTCCACAATCGGTCGCCGTTTGGGCCTACTCACCTGCTTGCCTAAAAGAGTCATGCTTCCCGGCTCATCTGGAAAGGCTACCCCGGGAGCTGTGTTCTGGCTATGGAAAATCTTTTCTGGCTTTGGGTTTCTTCCTGCGATATTAAGCAACCGCTGAATGAGAGCCACTCCGTCCGCTAACGATCTACAGTAATAGGCTCCCTCAAGCCCTACGGTGCGATCGCGGTAAGAAACGCAATCTTTCCCCTTCTGCCAAACGTAAGGCGTTGGTTTTGCAAAATTGTTAACAATTCGCTCAGCATAGACCCTTAAATCGGCTTCACTAATTTTTGTTAGATTAGAACCTGGCTCAGGGTCATCTATCTTATCCATTATCCTAATGCTTATTTCTGCCTCCGCACGCTTGTTATTATCATTGCTATAAAAATGCAACTTTATAAGCGGTCTCCCTTTTAATAATGGGTAAATTTCTCCCTTTACCTTGGTCTTAGAGTCTCCAGTTTTTTGATTCCAGAAAGTTATTATTTGGGACGCAATGTCTCTGTACGTCCCTGAGAAAATATAAAAATCGCTTAAGACTTTTCTATCAGGAAATAGTTGTATAGCTTTAGGTTCGTACTCTTTATTCTCAGCCTTACTGTTTTCTAGTTCTAGGATTCTGGGGCGATTAGCTTTGTCCACTCCCCAAGGTTGCCCTTGCGTTCGCCATCGACTAAAATCGCCTTGCCCAGTAAAATCCAAAAAACCCTCCTCAAAATTTTTAACCCAATTTTGAAACTGTTTTTTAGTCCAGTCACATCTAATTTTTATCAACTCATCCAAAGCGGAAACCAAGCTTAGCTGAAGAGGAATTAGTGCTTCGGAACCGCTAATTAGTATCTCGGCATTTCCTCCGTCAATTTCTAGCTTGATTACCTTAAATCGCGGCGCTAACTCGTCATAGCTGGTAGCCCCCACTATCAAGTCGCGCGATGGATTTCCAACAATAGTAACTCGCTCTAATCTATCGATTCGATTTTGAGCTTTTTCTCTGATTTGTCGAAGGCCTAGTATATTTTCTCTTCCTTCTTCCTGGTCAGGCTCTGGTTTTGGTTTGGGCTGTTTTGCCATGATTACTAACTTTTTAGCTTTCCTCTGCGCTTCCGTCTAATTGGTTTTCGGTATTTTGTTAAGTCGGTAATTTTCTTTTTCCTGCCTTGGTCTTTGCCGCCAATGGTAGCAGCGAAATTAGTTTCATGTTCTTTTAGGTAAGTCTGGAGATTTCCTACTCCTACGGCAAGATTAACGTCTTGTCTGGTTAGAAACCTGTCAAGCTGTTTCGTCTCTGCCGCAGCCTCAATCCGCGAACGAATCTCGGCTTTCATCTCTTCCTTACTTAACCCTTGCCTTGGTTTCTTGTCGTTAGTTGCCATTAGATGAATTGAGCGTAAGTATCTTCTTCTGTCAGTAAGTCGCCCAAAGTATCAAAGAATGCTTCAAAGCCATCAATTACGGCCTGAGACACATTCTGATCTGGGAAAATTTTCTGGATCTTCTCCTCAAATTTCTCCGCGAATATAAAGCTTTGGGGCTCGGTTTGACTTAAACTTTTACCCGTTTGCTTTTCAAGAAATTTCCTGCCATTCAGGTGAAGGAATCTAATAATAATTGCTTGGGCTGCACCCTTGACACTCCACCAGAGATCCGTAACTGCATCAATCAATGTTTCTCGGACTGACTCAGAGCCTCCTGTTACTTCAATCAGCGAGGCCATCTGAGCGCAATTGATCCTTACTTTGGGGACTCCAGCGCCTCCCCCCAAGCCTCGGCCAACAATGATGGAGGCAATTGACCTTCCCAAAGTTTCGCCCAAGGGGGAATATAGACCGGTTACAGCCGATTTCATTTCCGCCATAAGCTGCGCGTCAGACTTTCCCCAGTCGTAATGCCAAACAGCTTCCGCCCCTCGTGTAACTTTTTCCATCAGTACCAAGAGAAAATCGCTCAGCTTATCGATAAAAAGCCAAGGTAAAGCAGCCTTCAACCAAGGCATGAATTTCCCCAATGGGCCGGCTATCGCCCTTGCTCGTGTAGCAATAAATGCGCTAATCCTTCCTACTCCAGGCATTTTTAGAATAAACTTCCCAAATCTTGCTACGAAAGGAAGCGCCCGACTTGTGACTGTGAAAAGTCGTGCAGCTCCCAAAATTAGTGGAATAGCCATGTTTTACCTCGAAAGAATTACTAATATTTTAGCAATCATTATTCTTAAATCGTCCATTTTTACATCTTCGACTTCTGGAACATGAAGATCGTAAATTGTTTCTTTAAGAAGTTCAGGCAGCATTGCCTCTAAGCCAACCTCTAAGGTTGACGGCTTCTTGTCGTCTTTGCCCCCATCCTTCCCGTCCTTATCCCCCTTGGGATCTTTGCCAAATCCTTTGAACTTTTTAGGAGCAAAAAGGTTGAATTCTAGGTTTAAAGGGGTCGGTTTGTACCTTATAGGAACCCCCAGTATCTTGATGATTGTTTTGACGGATTCACCTATAAAGGCGACCGTCTTTAAGGTTCTAGTAACGGCGTAGGCTAGACGAATTTGAATATTTAGCCGATTAGCAGAATCTCCTTTTAGCTCCCAAAGAAGCTCTAAGATTCCTTGCAATGCCGCTGATGGAGAGTTATAGGAAAAGTTTCCTGGTTGATCGCCCTCTTGCGCTTTATCTGCATCTTTGATGTCAATTTTAATTGGCACGTCAAATCCGTGCCTATCTACGAGTCGCATTAAGAAGATAGAGACTTCTGCGTAATTCCTAAGTTCTATCATCTCCCTCTTTCTTTTATCATCAGGGTCAATCCTTGGATCTACCATCTCTTCTGTGACTCGAAGGTTCCCTGAGTCCAGCGTGTCAACTGCTAACACTCTGGAGATTTTGCGTAACATTGAGGTTGTAGCTTCGCAACATTTATTGTCCATTTTCTTAGGTGGTGGATTCCATTTAGGTTTAGGTGTTGGTGTGGGGGTAGGTGTCGGCGTGGGTGTTGGAGATGGCGGGGGGGCGGGGCCTCTGCATCTGTGTAGTGTGGATCTTATTTCATAGGTAGGCGCAGTATAGAAATGCCTTACTCCTTCTAGTTTTCCTTCAAGTTCTTGTGGGTAACAAATGAAAAATTGGAAGTCTATTTTTTGGGTCAACCTGTAGGATGGAGGCCCGGGATTATACTTGGCTCCATTTTCTGTGTCAGACGGCCAAACTACCTTTATTAGCCACCGAAGATTTGGCCCATCCCAGATGAGGCGCTCGATGACAGCATCCGTCTCTCCCCAAGTAATTATCGTTTCTCCCCTCGGAGGGCCAAAATATTCCTGTTTCCATTGGTGTACCAGGATGGAAAAAAAGTATTGACAGTTAGGATCTAAATCATCAGTACCAGGGCTAGGAGTAGGTGTTGGAGTAGGTGTTGGAGTAGGTGTAGGTGTTGGAGTAGGTGTAGGTGTTGGAGTAGGTGTAGGTGTTGGAGTAGGGGTTGGAGTTTCGCAGTGAGGGAGCCTGTAGTTAAAGGTTTGAGTATAGTCAAACAACGTTAACGAAATACTTATATCGCAATTCTTTCTTGAAACTTTATAAGCTCCCAAGGTATTACGAAAGATTTTTATAGCACTTTCTGCATTAAAGTCGCCGTTTGGCTGAACATCAATTGATGTTCCAGCCTTATTCCCGAAAGCTGAGATATCGGTATAAGCACTAATCCCGATTCCTTCTTCACTAATTTGGATATCTAAGCCAAAAGCTACAGAAAGTCCGAGGTCGCCGCCGATGGAAGCTCCAGCGCCCACCGAAAGACTGCCAGATTCTCGATCAAATTCAATTTTTAGGTTGCTGCGAAGTTCCGCTCCAATTTGGCCGCCTAAAGCAATTGAATTTTCCATTACCAGAATTCCTCGCCGCTAACTGTAGCAGTCTCGTTGTCTGCGATCGCCCACAGCGCAAAACCTTGTGTCCAGTGTTGCGCTATCAATTCACCGCGTCCCCCTTCAAAGGCTAACCGCCCATTTTCATAGGTCAGACTGCCTCCAGCATCCACAAAAGCGCAAGCCCCTTTGCTAACCCCTGCACCGGAATTTGTGAAGCGAAACCAAATTTTTTTATCAGTTGTCAGCCGTAGCTCTTTCCGGTTTGTGTTAGCTGAAACAATTTGCACTGCTGAATTGCCGACGCTTTTGTTGAAACTCTGGCCCCCAGAGAAAACGAGACTTGTCTCTGTTGCCGCTGTCACTGGGGCTTCAGCAAAAGAGGGAATTATCAAGGCGCTGGCGATCGCGATAAATTTGTCAGCTCCCTGCAAAGTGCCGCTGCCATCATTAATAATTGCAGCTCCAATTTGCGTATTTTTGCTGAAAAATCCCGTTCCATTATCAATCAGGGGATTTTGCAGAGGGCGATAACTCCAAACTCCCTGGTTTAGTTTGCCGTGATTCTGCAAGTTAATTTGTGAGATTTGTCGCCAGCCTCCTGAACCTTTTCTTTTGTAAAGTCCTATCGTTCGGGAAGGTGCAGCATCAAGGTTGGTATTTATTTTCTGAGCTATTTCTGCCTGCGAATCTTCGGGGTAAACGTTGGGAGGATTTACCCCTCGGAGTGAGGGCAAAAGGTATTGGCCTTGAAGAAAGATAACCCGACAGGCAAAGCAAGTGGCAGGCTGGAATCCGTTGGGGGGAGAGATAGCGCTAGTGAGGGCGCTAAAATCAATTATTGTTTGAATTGTTGCGCCAGAGGAAGCGCTAAACTCAGTCTCAAAATCTTCCGTTAGTTCTGGGCGAAAAATTGCTAGGCTCATAATTCTCCCATTGGCGAAGCCGCAGAAATAATAATGTTGCCAGTCGCCGCATCAAACTCCTGAATTAACGGTAATTTGAGCGTCGCCGAAGCTGTGGCATTGAGAGTGCTACCGGTGGTCTGGGAATCAATACGAAACTCATTTACTAATTGAAGATTTAAAGGGTTCTTGTCAGGTTTAATCTGGAGGGTGTGGAGTTGGACAATTGCGCTCCATAATTGCTCTGGCCAAGTCCCTGTGAAAGTTCCATCCCCGGAGATGAATCCACTGGCGGTTAAGTAATCTGGAATTGAGATTTCTCTTGTTAGGGGGGCAACCGACATCGGGGGCGTGAAATTAATAGTAGCTTCTCCACCTGTGGCGATAGGGTAGGTTTCAAATTCAACTTCCGCATCAATAGTTACGGAAATATAGTCTAGTGCCGATGGATTCTTCGCCTCACTTTTCTGACCTTGGACGGCAAAAATTGAGAGATGCCAAATAAAATTGCCTAACGTTGTAGCCTTACTCGTCCCCCCTATTCCGGGGTTGATTATTGTCATAGCTTGAATAAAGAGGTACAATATACAAACATTCTACAGAGTTTTGTAAAATTATGCCAATATTCAATCTAAATCCACCACAAACACAGCAAAATAATATTAATGTAACAGAAGATGTACTTAGTGCTGGTAATCGCTCAACCGTCAGTGTTAGCGCCACACCATCCGTAGTAATACCAGCTAATCCCAGTAGAGGTAATTATCAGATTTATAACAATAGTACAAATACCTGTTTTATCGCCCATTCTTCAACGGTTAGCGCTTCAAGCTTTGAATTTCCCATTCCTGGTGGCAATCTTTGGTATCCAGACATAAGTAACGGGAGATACTTAGGCCAAGTGGCGGCGGTTACTGCTAGTGGTACGGCATCATTGATGGTTACTGAGTTTACGATCCTTTAATTTATGCCATTAATTGACCTGAATAAATCAAGCAATCAACCCTTAGTGATTCCCGATGAGATCACACGGGATACTGAGGTGTTGACAGCTATCGCACTAGCGATAGCC
Source organism: Kamptonema animale CS-326 (assembly GCF_028330895.1). Classification (NCBI taxonomy): domain Bacteria; kingdom Bacillati; phylum Cyanobacteriota; class Cyanophyceae; order Oscillatoriales; family Microcoleaceae; genus Kamptonema; species Kamptonema animale. The sequence goes on from NZ_JAQMUA010000094.1 coordinate 13,733, forward strand.
GCTCACATAGCTGCGAGCAATCCGCATTCTCAATATTTGTCTCAGAATGGGAAAGCCGCCGATTCCGAGCTGATTGATGGGATTAATTCCAGCCGAATAGTATTCGGAGATGACTGGAGCAAAACGCTTGGGATCAACATCGACTCCACCATAAATTCAAATTCAGGATTTCTAGATTGTTACAGCGGGGGAACCTTCCCCTCTGGGACTACGCACATCAACGGATTTCAGGCCAGGCACAGAAACAACACCAACATTTGGGGGATGCAAGCTGGCTGCCAGTACAGCATCCCGAATGAATTCTATTTCAGAACCATCTGGGGAGGTGCTTGGCAGCCTTGGCGAAGGGTTTGGAATAATGGAAATTTCGATCCAACATCTCACGCGCAAAACTTCAACGGAACTACCGCGAAATCTATCGGATATAGCGGGGGCACAATTTTTTCGGAAACCAATAATTGCGGTTACGAAGTTCGAGCCCGCGATTCTTCATCAGCCGCATATATATCTTTCCTTCGCCCGCAGATTTTTGGATTCCATTTCGGAATGGATACAGATAATCAACTAAAGATTGGAGGATGGAGCTTCGGGGGGGCCAGCTACGTAATATGGCACGAAGGAAATTTACCCATCGCTCAATATTTAACTCGGGTAGAAGGGGATAGCCGATATCGTCCGCTCTCTCAGACAGTAGAGGTCTGGTTTTCGGGGGCCTTGCCTTTGGCAAATGCAGCCGGGAATTCTGTAGCAATTGGCTGGAATAGTGTACAACCGGGGTTAGGAACTGCTGAATTCTGCAATTATGCCGGTTCGGGTGGCGGCGACGCTTTTAATTTTTTCAGAATGCCCGGAGCTCCAGCCGCCCGACCAACTCTAACAAATAGGGTTTCGCGGATTGACGTTACGGGAAACTATGTTGCGACTTCAGATCGCAGAGTAAAAAGCGATTTTTCAAAAGCCCCTGGATTGGAAATACTCTCTTTAATTAAGCCTTATAGATATCATCACTTTTCTAATGTGAGATACGAAAATGGTGAGATAGAGAAAGGGGAGAATTTTGTAGTAAAGCTTGGATTTATCGCCCAAGAAATCGCGGAGCTAATCCCGGAAGCGGTTGCCAGACCTAACTCCCCAGAAGAACTCTGGGGGATTGATTATAATTGTTTGTTGGCTTGTGCAATACAATCAATAAAAGAATTACACAGCACGACTCAGGAGTTACAAGAACAGATAGACGGGCTTAAACTTAAGCTTCAAGAAAAATAACAATAGACCTATTTTTTTACAGACTTCATCTTGGTTGCTCCCATTTTTGCCTTGAGTTTGTTGAGCTCTTGCTCTACTGGGTCAATGGGGGCTGATGGTTTTACCGATCGCGCTCTGGGTTTTCTCGATTTGGTGAGCTTGCGATCGCGCACCCATCGATCGTATTCATACAGGGCTAGAGCAAATGCTAGCCAAATTCCAGCAAGTGCAGAAGTTTGCTCCTCTAGGTGCTCTGCGTCCTGAAAGTTGAGCACTGTTTCTGCGTCCGAGCCAGAGATAAAGACCACAAAAATTACTGCTAAGACTGTTGTGAAAACAGTGGCCAGAAAGCTTACTATTAGGGCGTTTACCCCCTCCCTCCACTCTTCCCGGCTAATAGACCAGAAGGAACCCAGCTTAATACGCTCGGCCCTAGTTTGTAGGCATTGATAACCGGGGAATGACTTCGGCCACCACATTGCTGCAAGGTGTGTAAGTAGTGCTGCGACGTAACGATATCCAGCCATTACAAACACCTGAATCAACCAGGCAAAGATTATGAGCCGTTCTGTCCCCTCTGGAGTGGTTGCAAATGGTTCTCCCAGATGGAGCCAGAAGCTGATACTTTCAACTAGGGCGATTGCACGTAACCATGAGACAGGGTATGGAAAGCCTTTGGGCCATCTGCTCTTTTTCATAAACCTGAGCTCCTTGGTAGGGGTATCAAGATTATCTCAGTTTTCACCCTCGTAGACCTAATGATCTGCGAGGGTGAACTTATAGGAAGCGCGATCGCCCTAACCCCCAACCATCTCCAAAATAGCCTCGACATCCGCCAAGGTCGCCGCCGATCGCTTGCGCCGCGCCTTAAGCTGGTTGAGCAAGTCGGCGGCCTCTGGCGCGATCACAGCGGAAAGTGCTGATCGCGCTTCGGCTAGCTCTACCTGTAGTTTCTGGTTCTCCTCACTAAGCTCCGCGCTGCAACTGTGCGAATTTCCAAAGTTTGCATACACAACATCCAGCTCTTCCTGCAATCCCTGCGCTTGCGATCGCGCTTCGGTCAATTCGCCTTTCAACCTTTCGATCTTCCCCTCCAAATCCGCCCCCCTCCCTTTCTCAAAAGCTTTCCATGCGGCATTAGCTTCCTCTGCTTGGCGCTTCCACTTATCAGCCTCTTTTTCTGCCTGAGCTGCGACAACGCTCAGGCTCTCAGCTTTCCCAGGCGTTCCTCAATCCCTCCCAAGCGCTCTTCTAGCATCGTTTCCACTTTGTCTAGTATGTTGCTAGTGTCATGTCTAGCTAAAGTAGCGCTAGACTCAATACTAGCATCACCGCTAGACATCCCTACTGATTCCGCCAATACTCTTATACAGTAACCATTTAAGCTTTCACCCCTGGACTGCGCTGCGCCCTTTAGCGTTTCTAGCAGGCTGTCCTTGCCATCAAATCTTAGGTTGAGTTGAGTCCGTTTTTTGTCTAGCATCGTCTAACTGTTGTCTAGTGGTGTACTAGATATGATACTAGCATACTGCTAGACAAATACTAGCACACTGGCTGTCTAGTACATTGCTAGCACTTGTCTAACGCAAAAAGTTAGCCCTCCCAGAGCTTTATATCTGGGAGGGCTGAACTATTTAGTTTTAGTTTTCAAGGTTCTGGCTAAGGGTAGCTAGCTCTTAATCCCTACATCTACATCGTCAGGAATCCATACGATTACATCTTCGACACTCACCTTGTACGCCCTCAGAATAGCCGCCAAAGTGTCTTTGTCGGGGTAGTGTTCTGGGTTGTTAATCAGACTTTTGGCTGTGTTCCTGGCTAAACCTGTGTCCCTGACGAACTGACCTATTGACGGAACCCCTTTTTCTTCAATCAACTGCTTA
>NZ_JAQMUA010000095.1:0-18077 GCF_028330895.1 Kamptonema animale CS-326
CCTTCTTCCTTCTTCCTTCTTCCTTCGGCCCGATTAGTGCTCTGAGAAATAGATAACAAGCAGCATTCGCCTGTTGCAATTGATCTTGTTCTTGACTAGATGCGATCGCGCTCGCCTCTACCAATTCACAATAAGCCTCAACAAATTCAGGTTTAAGATCGATCGCCTGGTGAAAATAGGGTATTGCTGAGGCAAATTTTCCCAGTGCCATCAGAGAAAAACCACAGTCAGTATAAGCTGAAATGTAATTGGGGTTGAGTTCTATCACCCGCTGAAAACATGAGACGGCCTGTTCGTGGCGGCTTTGCATTTGCCAAGCTTTACCTAAGTTATAATGAGCCAACTCCATGTCAGGTTCGAGTTCAAGGGCTCGACGGTAGGCGGCGATCGCATCTTCTGGCTGTTTCTCTAGCAGCACTTGACCGAGGTTATTGTGGAGAGTAGCCCAGTCTGGCTTAACGGCAATTCCTTGTTGATAAGTGGCGATCGCCTCTTCAAATTTCCCCTGTTTAACCAGAGTACAGCCCAAATTACTGTATGCTTTCACATATTTAGGCGCGATCGCAATTACCTGGGCGTAGCTTTCAACGGCCGCCGCTAACTCATTCTGTTGGTCAAAAACCAGACCTAAATTATAATAAGCATCAGCATAATTTGGCCTGAGAGCGATCGCCGCGCGGTAGCTACCAACAGCCCCCGGTAAATTTCCCTGCTTCTGAAATACATTCCCCAGATTGTAATGTACCTCTGACCAGTCGGGTTTAAGGATCAGAGCTTGCTGGTAGTGGTAAGCAGCTTCATCCAACCACCAATATTCTGCATATAACTGACCTAAGTAAGCATGAGCAAGGGCAAACTGGGGATCGAGTTCTAGCACTTTAGTATAAGCATCTCTGGCTCCCGTCGGCTCGCCTTGAGCTTCTAGGGCCTCTCCCAAAATCATGTAAGCTGCGATCGCATCCGGCTGTTGCTCAATGACTTGTTGACAAATCGCGATCGCCCCTGTCACATTTCCCTGAGCCAAATAAGTTTGAGCTTGTCTAATAGATTCTTCAATTTTCATTGATCTTGCACAATTGTCAAAAACCTGTAGGGGCGGGTTCGCCAACAGCTTTAAAGGATACCCAAAGACTCAAAAACCCGCCCCCACCCCGCGATCAAGTCCTGGATTAACAGTATTGATCCGGGGCGGGTTTTCTGGATTTCTCTCTTGTACTGGAGATCCTGGCGAACCCGCCCCTACGGGAAGTATGTCTAATTAACCGGAATTGATATTATTCCTTAAAAAGCTGGAGTTTTATAGTTTTCACTGCATAAGTCCTATTTCTAAAACATACAAGAAAGTGTGCATAGAGTTTCAACCTCTCGCACACTTTATCTTGATAATTAAATCTTTTTGAGAGGTGAGGAAAGGTATCTGGAGGATCTCCAGTACCACTCTCACCCTCAAAAGCCGTTTTAGAACAACTCGAAGTTGTTGGAAGTGATCTGGAGTCCGCCTTGCAGTTGAGCCAAGGATTGAACTCCGTTGCCGGTGTTGTAGTACAACAGACCGGTGTTGGGGTCGTAGATGACTTTGTTAGCAGTGCTACCCGGAGCATTCGGGTTGAAGTTAGCCTGGACTACAAACTCTGTCGCCTCGAAAGTACCGCCCAGACCACCGAAGGCAGCCTTAGCAAGTGCAATCTTATCGTCTGTCACACTGAAGTCAGTGATCGTGTCTATGCCACCCTCCGAAAGCGAAGAAGTGAAGGCGAATGTATCATTACCAGCACCACCAGTCAGGATGTCCGACCCGCGATCGCCAGCCAGGGAGTCATTGCCAGCACCGCCATTGATCGTGTCACTACCTTTACCGCCATAGATGGTATCGTTGCCGTCGTCACCGCTGAGTACGTCATTACCCACCAGACCAAAGGCTCGGTCATTGCCAGTGCCGCAGCCTATATTGTCAGGACCTCCAGAAATATTACCAGGGCGACCTAGATCGTCACCGTAAATCACGTCATCGCCACCGCCGCCAGAAACGGTGTCTCCGCCAAAGCCGCCAACGAGGAAATCGTTACCGTCTCCACCATCAACGACATCATTGCCTTTGCCGCTGTAGACAGTATCATTGCCAGAGCCTGCTACGACGGTATCGCTGCCAGTGCTAGTCTTTACGTAATCGTTGCCAGCACCAGCATTGAGCAGATCGTTGCCGCTAAAGGTTTCGATGCTATCGCTGCCTGAGCTGCCACTTAGTCTGTTATCGCCGGCTACGCCTGCAATATCAAGACCACCTTGGGCGTTGGGCGTTGAACTCGCCGGTTGAGTAGGGTTCGTTACCTGTGTCATTTACACTCCTCCTTAAGATTTGCAAGAATCATTTTTCTACAATACACTTTTCCCTCCAGTGGGATTCAAAAAATCAAACCGGATTGCGGTTGAGACCCTCATTGACCCGGCTGGTATAAGCTGTCACGTAATTTAACTTGTCATTTAGAGAGCCTTGGGGCCGGAGGCAATTCCTTGCTCCGTTCAGTAGCGAAGCTGGAATGCTTTCTACACTGGACTCTCGACTCCACAACTCTCTCCTCCTAACCAAAATAATCCACTTAGATGAATGCGAGTCTATCATAGACATCACGAGCAAGGCTAGTGATTTTAACTACAACAAGAGCCGGATCTTACAGAGGAAGGTTTTTGGTCTCATCGCTCCCCCCTGGATGAATCGCGCTGCCTTCACCTACTTAAAAGGCAAGTAATTGTAAATACTTGCTTAGAACAGGAACGCGAATAAACACTGGACTCTGTTTTTGACAGACCGTGCAACCGAAAAAATAGTTCCCCTCCTGCGACAATTTTTTCAATTGTAAATTGCCAGAAAGTTTGACAATTTGCTTAGTTGGTTGTTAACCTGTGCATCCACAAGCTTTTTAACTAACTTGCTTTATTAAAGGAAAAATATCAAGAAAAGTCAAGTAGTATGACTGATTGTTACGCAAATTCTGGAGCAAAAGTCAAAACTGCGGTTGAGCGTTAGCCCAAAGTTGACCCAAAAAGCTTAGGAATTATACCTCTGGGTACTGTACCCTCAGTAATTTCCACAGTATCCACAACTATAAAAGTATATATTGCTACAAATCCTACCCGTAGCTCTTACTGAGAGATTTTTACCGCGATCGCTCCTGTTTGCTCAGCCCGACTAGAATAAGATAGGGCTATAAGTTAAGCTAGATCGACCTTAAAATTATAATAGTTTTCAATATATTACTTAACTATTTCCTCAATTTGCAGTGCTAACAGTTTCACAAAGGTAGCTTCTGGTCGAGAAAAAAAACGTTCAAGCATCGACATCTGGGGAGGGAATTCATTTTCTGGTGAAAGGCTATTACACCAGTCTTAAGTTAAATTTGCTCCACACGCACCAGTTAAATTGTCTTGTGAAAATTATTTGCCTGCCTCTACTCGTCCCTATTTTCCTGTTAGCAGGGTTGAAGTCGCTGTCTCATAGCTAGAGAGTTTAACAGCCGCTTCGCTCTCAAAAATACAATGAAGTGAAGTAGCTGCATAGTAGGTCAGTGCTAGGATTGACAAAGCATTCAGCACTCGATAAATTGGCTTATCAGACATTGTGTTCATTTGAGTTCCCCTAGTTATTAAAACAGTAAACGTTCTCTAGCAGTTTTTAATTGGGTTGGCGCTGCGGTCAATTACCAGCGATTACCAATTACCAACTTCATAATCCCTCCTTTAGCATTTATTCGGTATCTGACTAAAGAAAGATTCTGCGAAGAGTAGCTAGAGAAACCTTTATCTGGCACTCAGCTATAGCCCCAATACTCGCAACTTCAGGACTTAGCAGCGATTAATTGTCTTAAATGTAGTATTAAGCACGAATCTGAAACCTATCTTAAGGCATACCTACCTCTATACTATTCGGATGGAGAATTAGTTACTATCGGATGCGGATGTTCGATCGTGCCATCATCGCCCTCCATAATTTCTGGAATTTCGTCATCCTCTACTGTTTTTTGCGCTTGACTCTTTTTACTAGCCAGTTCCAGAATTGAGAACGGTAAAACTATCGGCCAGAACAGAGGGCCAATCATCAAAGCTATCCAAGATATGCGGTCATCCTTTGGGGTGGTAGTGTCGCCCCAAAACTTTGCGAACCAAATACAGAAAACCACCAGAGTAATGACTAAATAGCCGAGAACGATCATTGTTTTTGAGATATTTTACATTGCATCGATGTTCTAAAAAAATCATTGAATATAAAATCGATTCCAATCAATCTTCCAACTTCAACATTAATAAGTCATGGGTTTACGAGCTTTATTAAGCCATAAACCCGATGTCCTCAGCCCTACTTATTACCAAAAATTTCGCGCACTCGATAAATTGGTCTTCCCTGAGATTCGTGATAAGTACGCATCAAAATTTCTGCTAACAAACCAAAGCTAAATAACTGGACACCAGCTAATAGCATAACTACAGCTAAAATCAGCAAAGGACGATGGCCAATACTTTGACCTAAACCAAGTTTTAGGATAGTCAAATAAATACCTAAACCAGTACCCAATACCATCGAAATCATCCCTAACAAGCCAAAAACGTGCATTGGTCGAGTTAGAAACTTTTTCATAAAAGTAATGGTGAGCAAATCCATCAATACCCGGAATGTACGCCAGATACCATATTTGCTTTTACCATAGCGACGAGCATGATGTCGCACTGGCATCTCCGAAATTCTCGCCCCTTCAATAAAGGCTAAAGCGGGCAAAAATCGGTGCAATTCTCCGTAAAGATTCAAATCTGCGGCTAATTCTGCCCGATAAGCTTTTAGAGAACAACCGTAGTCGTGTAAATTTACACCCGTTACTCGACTAATTAACAAATTGGCTAGTTTCGATGGTAGCAGACGGCTAATAGAATTGTCTTGTCTTTTTTGCCGCCAACCGCTGACTAAATCATAACCTTCATCTAACTTAGCGATTAAGACGGGAATATCGGCTGGATCGTTTTGCAAATCCCCATCTAAAGTAACTATTACACGACCAAGAGCGTGATTAAACCCCGCTGACATTGCGGCAGTTTGTCCGTAATTGCGCCGCAAAATTACAGCCCGGAGGTCATTCCTGCTGTTAGCCTGTTCCTTGAGTAATTGAGCAGAACCATCTTTAGAGCCGTCATCGACGCAGATGATTTCATAGCTGAGTCCAGATGTCTGAAGGCTGGATGCGATCGCCTCTATTAAGTGAGGCAAACTCTCCACTTCATTGTAAATCGGAACTACCACCGAAACATCAGGTGCCGCCTGTGTATCACCTGGTTCCCCTGCCAATTTTTCTAAAAATAACGCCGTACTCACTTCTCTACCACCTATTGCAAATTCATCATTAGACATTTTCTGTCAGTTTTCTGGGATATAGTACCAAAACAATCGCAACTAACAAATACTTATGAGCCATTGAAACTATAACTTTTGACTACTCTACCAGCACCTCGCAACAGCCGATAGTACCTCTGACTAACGAGATCCCCTTCCGCCGACAAAATATCAATGCCGATGCCGTTGCGTCCTTGTTCTTTCCCAGAACTGTGAATGTAATGCCCCTCTCCTAGATATAATCCTACATGAGTGGCCTTTTCGGTTGTTCCAAAAAAAATTAAGTCGCCTGGTTGTAAAGATGCTAAGGCAATTGGTTGGGTAAAAGCTTCCTGCTGATAAGCATCTCTGGGCAACCAAATCCCTAGAGAGGCAAAGGCAGCTTGCATTAGTCCTGAACAGTCATAATTTGGGCCAACTGTCCCTCCCCAGAGATAATGGTTAGGTTGGTTCATGGCGTGGCGGGTAAAGGCGATCGCACTTGGTAACTTATCTCTAATTTCAGCTTCCGAAATCACTTTAGCTTGATAGGGTTTTTCAGCTACCTCTAACAACTGTGCATCTTGGACAGCTAACCATCCTGGATAGTCATCCTCGCACAGCCGAAGTGCGTAGGCGTAGCCAGCCGCAGGCATCGCTACCTCAAGATTATCCTTCCTTCCCTCAGATCCCAGGGGTACTGGGGAGTCCAAGACTATTCGCAAATGTCTCCCCGCCGCCGCCTGAGTTGCCAAGCGATCGCACTTCGGGGAATCATAGATATTGATATTGGCTTGGCATTGATACTCGATAGTATCCGATAATTGGTAATTGGTCATTGGTAATGGCTAATGGCTAATTGCTAATGGCTAATGGCTAATTGCTAATTGCTAATTGCTAATTGCTAATTGCTAAGTCTGTGGACATATATTATTGTGTGTCATTGCGAGTGAAACGTTGGCGTAGCCTGCCCGTCAGGCCGAGAGCAATCTCCCTTAACCTAATGTCCCCCTCAGTGCTTTAGACTGCTAGAGTGGTAAAATTAGCACAATTAGTAGAGTACGTCAAAAGCCAAAACTCTGATAAATCAATGCTATTTAACAGTTAACTGTTAACTGGGAATTCCCATCTCCCAGTCTCCCAGTCTCCTTCTTCCTTCCTTCTTCCCTCTTCCTTCTTCCCTCTTCCTTCTTCCTTCTTCCTTCTGCTATGACATTTTTCCACAAAGACGAACAATTAGAAACCCTTGGCAATAAGATTGTAGAGACAACTAAGGCAAAATTTCCCGAATTGGCTGCCGATCGCATAGCCGTTACTTGGATAGTTTACGATCCTCCTGTGATAGTAAATACAGGTGGAGCCCTAAGTCCAGCCGAATTCTGGAAATATCAAGTACGAGGTTTTAGCGATCGCGGTAACGATCGCATTTACCCAGCCAGCGTTGTTAAGCTATTTTACCTCGTAGCTATTTACGAATGGTTGGAAAAAGGCATGGTGCAACTAACATCAGAGCTAAATCGCGCTATCCGAGATATGATAGTTGATTCCAGCAACGATGCTACAAGTCTGGTATTAGACGTTCTGACAGGCACTACTAGCGGCCCAGAATTGCCGCCAGGGCCTTTTGAAACTTGGCAAAAACAGCGCAATATTGTCAACCGTTATTTTCAGTCTCTCAACTGGGAAGAATTAGAAACGATTAATGTCAATCAAAAAACATGGTGTGATGGCCCTTACGGTCGGGAACGAGCTTTTTTGGGAGAATTAATGGAAAATCGCAATATGCTGACAACTAATGCAGCAGCGCGTTTGCTACATAGTATTATTGGTGGAGTGGCTGTGTCTTCTAAGGTTTCACAAGCAATGATGGCTTTGATGAAGCGATCGCTAGATCCCACAGACTTAGCCGCAGATCCTGAAAATCAGGTGACAGGTTTCTTAGGTGGTGGACTTCCCCTAAATGCGAATTTGTGGTCAAAAGCTGGTCTTACAAGCACAGTTCGCCATGATGCAGCTTATATTGAATTGCCCAACTTACAGCCTTATTTGCTAATCGTATTTACTGAAGGGAAAGCAAATAGTAAGAATGAGGAAATTTTGCCCTTTGTTTCAGCGCAATTTGTAGAAGCAATGCAAAGTTTATAAGTTATTTTAATTGCAAGGTGGGCGCTGCTATTATCTAATCGCATGAAATACGATCGCGGTTCAGCGCCCACCCTACATTCCTGAAATTATTAATTTATTAGTTTATTAATTTATTAATTAATTTATTAGTTTATTAATTAATTTTTAATTTTTAATTTTTAATTTTTAATTTTTAATTGAAAACGGAGAGGGAGGGATTCGAACCCTCGGATAGGAGTTACCTGCCTATCAACAGATTAGCAATCTGCCGCTTTCGACCACTCAGCCACCTCTCCCGACGAGCGACTCTCATCATAACACATAATTTTCCTTTTGCATCCACTTCGGTAAAAAAAATTTGAAACCCTTGCAAAACAAGACATTGCAGCCTTTTCGCAGCCACTAGGGAATCATCGGGCCATCCCCAGAATTTGCCACAGCCCCAAAACCCCTAGCGATTAGATGCTTTTCCCAACTCCAAACTGGATTCAGGAAGAACTTTTTAGTGTACTCGTATCCCAATCGATAGAGTTGAGCCTTGCGGTCAACGCTGAGGTTGAAGTCCGTCGCCGTCACCTTCGCTTCAGTCACATCAATATTAATCACCCGACCCTTATCCATCTCCCGTTGATGGTAACGATCTCTAGCATTCATCATGGTTCTGAACACCGCTGACAATAGACTCAAGGGGCCGTTGACACTGACTTGATCTTCAATTCCCTTGTCAAGCAATCGAAAGCCAAAAGTAAACCAGCGAGGCGGCTGTAAATTCACACCAGGTTCGCGGTCATAAATCCATAAGGGAAAATTGCTCAAAATTCCCCCATCCACAATCAAATTATTTGCTAGCTTTCCGGGCTCAAAAAACAGGGGAATGCTCATCGACAGTCGCACAGCCTCAGCAACGCTAAAATCTTCAGCATTCACAAGTTGCATTAGCTCATACAAACTATCGTATCCAGGCGGATCGCGGCGCTGCAAGTCATCGGGTAACACCAACATCTCCCCCCGACTAATATCAGAAACAACTACCTTCAACTCGCGACCGCGACCCTTAAGCTTCACATCTGCAAAGGTTCTGAGATTGCCAACGCTGAGAGTTTCTTGCAACCAATTGCGAAAAGGCTCAGAAGAATACTCTCCCATTTGGCGAGAGATAGTCAGCAAAGCGATCATCCCCACTGGAAAGTGCAAGTCATCAGCCGGATCGCCATTCCAAATCAGGGGGCTAGTTTTCTTGGTGAGGAATTTATCGTTGTAGTCTAATTCCCCTAAAATCTTCTCTAACTCGTCAATAGAGAAATCCGCTGCTAAAAATGCAGCCGTAATTGCACCCGCAGAAGTGCCGGCTAATTTGCGCCACCGTAGGCCCAAATCGGCGCAACATCGCAGGGCACCTAAAAAAGCAATCCCCCTCACGCCGCCACCCTCGAAAATTGCATCCGCATAAATCTGACCTTCATCGTCAGGAGGCGGCATTTTCTTGAGAATAATTTCTTTCTCTGCTTGAGAAAGCCTTAAATTTCCTTGTTCTAGAATCTGCTGGGGATACCACTTGGCCATAGCGAATGCCTGATTAAGTCCTAAAGATATTAGATTTTAGATCGGGAACTATTCGGGAGGTTCTGGTTCTGGAGGTTTTGTAGCATCTAGGGCTTCCTTCACTCGTTGCTGGACTTGCGATCGCACTTGTTCGTAAGCCACCGCCGCACACCAAGGCCGTAAATTTAATACTGTGGCATCGTTGGAGATAGATGTCACTAGACAAGTCGGCTCTGGCTCATCTAAAACTAGCGGATGAGATGAAGCCACTTCCAAAAACTGAGCAATAGTCGGGCCAACGGCGCGATCGCCAATATTCACCTCAATATCAACCCGTCTTGTCCCCATAGCCGTCGTATTTTTCAGCGTACCGTTAAATAGCTGACTATTAGGTACTGTAATTTTTACATGATCTGCTGTTACTAGGGTCGTGGAAAAAATACCAATACTGTCCACTACCCCCGCTACGTTTCCTCCTTCAATAAAATCTCCGACTTCAAATGGCCGCAAACTAATCAGCATTACCCCCGCAGCGAAGTGAGATAGGGTATTTTGCCATGCTAAACCGATCGCTAAACCCGCAGCCCCCACTACCGCCACTAAGCTAGCAGTCTGAATTCCCAACTTATTGAGAGCCGCCACCGCACCCACGACAAAAATCACAATCTCAGCGGCTTGTATTAGGAATTTTCGCAGGGTGGGCTCTGTACGGCCCAAGGCGCGACGAGTAAAGCGGCCAGCGATACCACTAGCAAACCGTGCAATCAATAAAATACCAATTGCCCAGAGAACTTGAGGGACTATTTGAAACCCTAGTTCTAGTATTTTTTTCCAGAATTCTATGGCTACTTGCAAAGTCTGGAATTTCTCAGGATCTAGCGATGTTAGTGAAGTTTGGGCAATAGTTATAGATGACCTGATGGCTGTCATATCGGAATTTGTTAGTGGTTAGTGGTTAGTGGTTAGTGGTTGATTGTTGGTTGCGATCGCATTGACTAAGGGAAAAGATCCCAGATTCTTGATAGTCTTTATAATAACTAAGGGAAGCGATCGGTTATAAGTCTCTTTCTCATAACTTAAGTAGGCACACTAGATAATATTGTTTAAGTCCCGTTAGAATATTACACTGCTGGTATGACTCCAAAGTCAGAATTGTGCGTAACAACATTGGACTCCGGCTCAGTCGAGTTGCGGTGCGCTCCTATTTAGCGTCTCCTTGGCTGTTTCTGCCACCAATTGTTTCAGTCCTGACTAGGATAAACTTTCATAAATTTTAAGAGGTAATCAATGGCAACTATTCGTGACGTTCAAGGCGATCCGAGTTCAGCGTGGGATGATTTGAGTTGGACAGATATGAACAGCGCTGAGCAAAAACTCTGGGCGGTGCTAGGTTGGGATGAGGATAGTTGGGAAGAAGAGACTGACCCTCCTGAGTCTAACGATCGATACTGGGAAGATTTAACCGATGCTGAGAAGAATGCGGCGCTCGAACTTGGTTATACACAAGAATTATGGGATGAGGAATAAATAACTAGGTGGCGATCGCAACTCCACTTGATAGAGTTTACTGGCAACAAAAGCCTGCTAGTCTGTGGCGATCGCTATCCGCGATCGCACTCTCTAAACTGATAGGACTTACGCTTATGGCTCCAGAAACCGGGTTTTTGAGAGAATCTGCGGGGCATAACGAAGTATTTTCGTAAAAAACCCGGTTTCTTTGGTTGGATGCGTAAGTCCTGAATAATTTGGAGAATTGGTATAACAATCAAAAATCAACAACTAACAACCAACAACCAACAACTAACAACTAACAACTAACAACTAACAACTAACAATTAACCATTATCAACAGCTATGCGAGGAAGACGGTGTTTAAAACTACAGAGAATTTCCCAGGAAATTGTACCTAATTCTGCGGCCCAATCATCAGCGGAAATTTGATTTTCCCCATCATTACCTAACAGCGTCACGACTTCGCCAACTTCTAAATCGGGAATAGAAGTTACATCTAGCATGATTTGATCCATAGTAATCGCTCCTACTTGCGACACCCATTGACCCCTGACTAAAACCTTCATTTTATTTGATAAATTGCGGGGTATTCCATCAGCGTAGCCAATGCCAATTACTGCTAAGCGTATTTCACGCTCGGCTATAAATTTATAGCCGTAGCTAACACCAGTTCCCGCTTCAATGGTTTTTACTTGGGTTACTTTTGCTTTTACCTGCATTACAGGTTTTAAGTCAATAACTGACTGCAAATGTGGTGCTGGATATAAGCCGTAAGTAGCTAAACCGACTCGTACCATGTCATAGTGTAAGCTCTTGTCAGCTAAGGCGGCGGCTGAATTTGCTAAGTGCAAACGAGGGCTAGATTTTGGATTTAGGAATAGTTCTGAGTTCTGTATTTCGCAGTTGGCGATCGCAGATTCAAATCGCTGCTGCTGTTGTTTCATCACTGTGAAGTCTGGACTATCAGCCGTAGCTAGGTGAGAATAGATGCTGGCTAATTCTAAATTTGGCGATCGCACTACTAACTGTACAAACTCAGCGGCTTGTTGCCAAGGAGATCCTAACCGTGACATCCCCGTATCCAGCTTGACGTGAACGGGCAAAGATTTGTTAAGAGTGCCGAGCACTTCTGAAAAAACTAGGGCTTGCTTGGGAGTGCAGATGGTAGGTTGTAATTGCCAATGGGCGATCGCTTCTACTTGTTCCGGCGTGTGAGTTGCCCCTAAAATCAAAATTGGTGCGTTGATGCCGCGATCGCGCAATTCTATCCCTTCTGGAATCGTCGCCACTCCCAGCCAACTAGCACCTGCCTCTAAAGCCGTTTGAGCAACCGTAACCGCACCGTGACCGTAAGCATCAGCCTTTACAACTGTCATCAGAGCCGTTTTGGAGGATAATGAAAGCTTAAGCTGGCGCACGTTGTGGGCTAAAGCGGCTAAATCAATTTCTACCCAAGCTCGTTGGCAAAGTCCACCGTAGGCATCCCATCGCGTTCTCTGGCGATCTTCTCTTGTCGGTATCTCTAGAGGGGTCTGCTCCCAACTTAACATTACGACTCACTCCTACTTAACTTACACCACTAACAAAACTACAGGGGCAGCGATTAATCGGGATAGCTGCACCCTGAAACAATCAATTTTATTAGATGCGGCTCAAGATTGAGAATACTGGCTAACTTCCTCTACTGATAAACCCAGCGCTTCTGCTACTTGTTCTGTATTCAATCCCATTGCTAACAACCGAGGGATAGCAGCCCGTCGCGATCGCGCTTCTGCACTCAAAGCTTCCTCTGCTAAAGAAGCTCTTTCTGCACCTGTCAGCAGCAAATTACCCTCACTGTCCCACCACCGCAGCCATAGCATTGTCTGGTTTTGATAGCTACCTTGCCATAGTCCTAACTCTAGGTTAATGGGTGCGATCGCATAACGACCGCGATCGTTCGGAACTAACTTCTGATAAAACCCATTGATCAGGTTATACACCTCCAGCCTGCCACTGCGGATCTCATAGATGCCATAATACGGAATCCGCATAATCCGCTCATAGACCCAAAACTTCCCAGGTCTTTGCACTTCACCCACGTCTGAGTAGGATAGCGGCGTTGTATCTCGCTCTTCTGAACCGTCTCCTGATGCGAACTCTAAGGCGATCGTGGGTGCTAGAAATTCCCGCCACAGCACGTAAGAGCGCCGAATTTGACCATCTAACATTGGTGGCACATTAGGCACATAAAACCAATCTGGAGCTTCTGCACCCTTTTCCAGGGGGTCAGTTTCTCGCCAGTAAATGCCACAGTCTTGACCAATAGCATACTGCCCATCGGGATGAAGCTTCTGCAACAGCGGGCCGATAGAATCAGTCAAAATAATGCTTTGGGGATGCTCCTGAAAATTTTTCACAAAAGTGCCGTCTTCCTCTGGCAGTTGAGTGTGGTCGGGGAAAGGAGGGGGAAGGAAAGTTTTTTCGGCTGCCTGGGTCATGTTACCTCTCAAGTATTGCAGCTTAGATACAGGATAAAACACTTTATATTTTAGTATAAAATGAGTAAAGGCGATATATCCATCTAAACTAATACCTTGTCCGTCTTAATGCAACGCTTCCATTTAGTTAGCAAGGAACCAACCTTCTATTAGTCCTTTTTTCTCAGGATTCGCTGATGTAATTACCTCAAACTGTTCCGATTTTAAAATAATGTTTTCATAATCAAATTCTCCGACTAAAGTGGGATCGGGAATTGCCAAATCAACCGCATAACCTTCTTCGGGAGTTTGATAACATTCAACTATTACACCAGTAATTCCTTTAGGAAAAATTCGATCGTCCCAAGTTGATGCAATATCAGTTAAAGTTTTGATTTGATCGTTAATTTGTGCTTTCATTAGTTATCTCCTTTATTGACTTTTAACCAAACCTGTTAGCAACAAATCGCCCTCGCTGTCCCACCATCGCCTGGTTTTAATAGCTACCTTGCGATAATCCTAACTCTAGGTCAATGGCTGCGATCGCATAATGACCGCGCGAGTTTGGAACCAATTGCTGATAAAACTAATTGTTTAACCTCTAACCCTTTAGATTCGATGTATATTGCTGATTGCAAAATAACAGTTAAACAGACTTCCTAACTAGCAAAAGCCGTCAAATACTTAGCTTGCAGTTCAATCTCTGTCGCCATAAATTCACTGAGTCTATTATGACTTCTAGTGAAAGAGGTTTGGTTTGTCCCTTCACAGTAGAAGTAAGTGGGTGGATCATCTCCTTCAGAAAGTCTAAAAAAGCTAAATTGATAACCCTGGTGCATAAAGAAAACAAACGCATCTTCTGGCAGAGTATTGGGAAAGTGATTTTCTTCTAAGAGTTCGATAGCCCACTCTTTTAAATAAGGTAGGTGTTTAAAAAAACAGTCCGACCCCTGCAAGACTCGACCTGCATTCTTCCCCATCCAGAGGAGAAACTCTTTATAGGCTTCCGGCAGCGAGAACCCCAACTTCTTCTCAAGCTCAGTAATTTCACGGTAAGTACAGCCCATTAGTTCATGCGGATTCACCAATTTGAGTTCTTTAAACCTTTCTTTGACTTGATCTAGATACATGGCTATTCACTCTTTTAACAACGTATTTGTAAAGTACATAGCGATTAAAAATCGCGACTACACAGCTAAAGTCCGCCTACGCCGACTCCTGGAAAATCAAGGGTGAAACCCGCCTCGGCGGGTTTCGTTTATATAGGCCTCGATAACTATTGCTGGCATTAGAAAGCCAGCTCGATCAGAACCCTCTCAGTCTACCCTCCATGATTCACCATCAACTCAATGTTTGGGAACAGGAGACGAAACTGATCGATTACAGAACTACAGGAAGCACAAGGCGGACGCTCTGTATATAAATTAACCGTTCCTTTAATATTTGGCATCTGCCCATATCGAGAGGCTAGCTCCTCAAGAAGCTTATATTCACTGTCATAGGCTCGCGAATGCCCATCGGGAACATCAAAGGTTTGAAAAAAGGGCTGCGTAGGTACCTCAACCGTTCCTCCAGGACTCCTTTTCCCGCTAATCCCTATTAGTTTGTCAGAATCATTCCCAATTTGGAAGACTGCAAGAGCGATATTTTTACCCCCTGAGACATTATGCTGTTGGCGAATTCTATTAATAGAATCTGTGAGGTTAAAAATCTCCATAAATGTTTATTTATAATGAAACAACAATATATTATATATTTGTAATTATACTGATTTAGAGCAAAGGCATTGCTTTTGCTTTTAGCGCTACGCTCTTATTAGGCTTCACACCCCCCTAACGGTTTCGGGATTACCACCTTGTCTATCCAAGGTGTTTATTAAGCAATACTTCGGACACTTTTTCAGGGGCAACGGTAGAATGCGGGTTTTAGGCTCCCCGATGCCCCAATTTTTAACGTTAGAATAAGGATTCCAGTCGTTTTCCTCAAAACAGTCCGTACTATTGTTAAGTATATTATAATCTAAAACTCCATATCTGTGTAAAAAATCGGTGTAAAAAATTTTTTTCTTCAGCTTTTTCTAGAACTAGATCCTGAGTTCACTCTCTCATCCAGCGATGCTTGCAAACGAGCGATCGCACAATGCACACATTTCATTTCATGAGCAATTCGATCTAGTTGTGTGAAAACAGGAGTTTGTTCTCGCACAGCTTGCGGATGTATAGCAAGGGCTTTAAATTATATTTAAAACTAAATTGGCTTAGTAAGTATGAAAGAGTCGATGTTTACTCTGCAACCTGATAGGGGCTACGTCGATAATTAGCAATGCACAATACGGGTTGAATGCGCCACATTTTAGTACCAATGTAAGAGTGAATGATACCAAAGCTTTTTGTGGTAACTTGCGCCTATTAATAAAAAGTTAAAGAAGTCCGCCCTAGTTTACTTGCAGAATGCAGTAAAAGGCGGACTAAGAAATAAGGCCTCTTTAAGCCGAATTGGTATTACTTAAAGATTCCCGCAACCGAGGGAGCTTCCGACTCTGCGATTTTAGGAGCTAAGATACTCTTGGCATAAATCTGAGGATTCTGTTGAGCTATTTGGATATATGATTCACGAACTTCAGCATTCACCGCCACAGTCGTTACATCGTAAACCTGTGTAGCCAACTTCGGATAGAAACCAATGCCGATAATTGGTATCAAGAAACACGCAGCGATAAACACTTCGCGAGGTCTGGCATCGCTAAAAACGGCATCCCCAGGCAAGACGCAACTATTACCAAAACAAGCCGCTTCCAGTTCTCCCGTATCTTTCAAATTACCATCAAGGTCACAGGTAGGTGCTACACCCGAATAGAATAACTGCCGTAACATTGATAGCAAATAAATCGGCGTTAAAATCAATCCCACTGCGGCTAAAAATACTGTGACAGCGCGGAAACTGGTGCTATAAATATCGCTGGTAGCCACACCCACAAATACCGAGAGTTCGCTAGCAAAACCGCTCATACCCGGAAGAGCTACAGATGCCATCACACCGATGGTAAATAAGGCAAAAACTTTGGGCATCACTTTACCAAGATCGCCCATTTCCGCTAAGGCCATTGTATGGGTGCGGTCATAAGTTACGCCTGCTAAGAAGAACAATACAGAGGCGATTAAACCGTGAGAAAGCATCTGCAATAGTGCGCCATTGATTCCCAAGTCAGTGAAGGATGCAATACCTAACAATACAAATCCCATGTGAGAGACTGAGGAGTAGGCTAAGCGGCGCTTCATGTTGTCCTGAGCAAAGGAGTTAAACGCGCCATAGATAATATTAATCACGCCCAACATCGCTAGAAGCGGTGCAAAATAAACGTGAGCATCCGGTAGAAGCTGTAAATTTAAGCGAATTAGTCCGTATCCGCCCATTTTCAGCAGTACGCCTGCCAAAATCATCGATACGGGAGAAGAAGCTTCACCGTGAGCGTCAGGTAGCCAGGTGTGGAGGGGGAAAATCGCCAGTTTAACGCCAAAGGCAATTAGCAATCCGGCGTAAAGCAGCAATTCTAAACCAAGGGGATAATTTTTCAGACCTAGTTCGACGATATCGAAGGTGATGTTACCACCACCGTAGAATGCCATTGCTAGGCCAGCTACGAGAATAAATATAGATGCGGCCGCTGTATATATCAAAAATTTTGTAGCAGCGTACTGACGGTTTTTACCGCCCCAAATCGAGATCAGCAGGTAGACGGGAATCAGTTCTAGTTCCCACATGATGAATAGCAGCAGCACGTCTTGGGCGACGAAGACCCCAATCTGCGCTGAGTACATCAATAACATTAGGAAATAAAACAGGCGGGGTTTGCGATCGACTTCCCACGCTGCAAAAATCGAAAGTGTTGTCACTAATCCAGCGAGAAGTACAAGCGGGAATGAGAGCCCGTCTACGGAAACTGACCAGGATAGACCTAACTGAGGTATCCAGGGATAGGTCTCTACGAGTTGAAATGTATTAAGGCTGGGGTCGTAATGTTTCCAAAAAACATAGGACATGAGAACAAAGTCGGCAACTGCTACTCCCAAGGCATACCACCGCACTTGCTTACCATCTTTATCGGGCAGCAGAGGGATTAGGGCAGAGGCAATGAGGGGAAGTAGGATAATTGTTGTCAGCCAGGGAAATTGAGCCTCGATCATGGCAGTGAGAAAAAATACTTAGCTGTGGATGAGGTTATTATACGAATATTTGTAACAATTTTTTTATAAATGTTTCTTTTTTTTGCAAAACAGGGCTGATTGCAGAAGGCAAAACATTATAGGACTTACGCTCAGGGTTCCAGAAACCGGGTTTTTTAGAGAATCTGTAGGTAAAAACGAAGTATTTTCGTCAAAAAACCCGGTTTCTTTGGTTTGGTGCGTAAGTCGTGCATTAGAAGCCTTACTTTTAGGCAGCTTTGTGTGTAAACAGTGCGATCGCTAACTGTAACAACTGCACTGCCACGATCGCTAAAGTGCGATCGCTCTTTTTTTCTCTGTCAGTAAATTTAGGAAGCGAGTAAAATCGGACACTCTGAAATTCGGCAAATATTAGATACTTTTGGCTGCAACACAACTCGCAGTTCGTGAGCGTACCGGGGAAGGGGATCGTTTTCTAACCAGATCGGCGGTACCATCATCACTTCATAGTAAGCGATGGTATGCAGAATCCCTGGCTGGGACTTCAATTCCACTGTTAAGCCTGCTCGATACTCAAATGCTTCTTCCCAGTCTGTATCTACATTTATATTCATAAATGACCCCATCTTAAATATTGCTTCTTTGTTAAATTTTACTCGACTATCTATGAATTTGAGAATATTCTGTAGTTTATAATACATTTTTTAACTTTTCTGTGAGGAATCGCTGACACTTAAAGGGATTGGTAATTGGTAATTGGTAATTGGTAATTGGTAATTGGTAATGGCTAATGGCTAATGGCTAATTGGGGAGAATGGGTGGATTTACCTCCCCATCTCCCCTATCTCCCCCATCTCCCCCATCTCCCCCATCTTCCCCATCCTCCCCATCCTCCCCATCTCCCCTGCTCCCCCGCTCCCCCTC
>NZ_JAQMUA010000096.1:0-11697 GCF_028330895.1 Kamptonema animale CS-326
GGTAAAGTTTCTCCCAAGTGGGAAGAACTGACCCAGAAAGCACCGGAACCGACGCAGCTAGACAACATTAAAGCCCAACTGGATTTAGTGCTGCTAGCGCTCGAAGCTTTAGCTGGGATTGGCTCTGATGCCATGCTCCGAGTAGCGGCGGAACTAAATCTAGAGTCGTTAGTGGCAGATAGGGTAAGCCTGTGGCGACTCAGACAGTCAAATCCTTTGCGGAAAAGTCAGGGAGGGCGCAAAAAACTAGATGTGGAAGAAGCGCGATCGCTAGTTTTAATCGTCTGTCATCTGGCTAAGCAACACCAGGCCTTGATCCGTCGGGCCGTCGGCCTGCTCGAACAACTCACTGAGCAAAACCGCGAACCCCATACAGTTGCGCTGCTAGGAGACTATCTGGATACCTTCAGCAATACTTACTCCGATCGCATGGAAGATGCAGAAGACTTAACATCAGACAATCTGACTCAGTTAGCCTTCAAACTCCTAATTGATTTGCTCTTCTACAGCAGCCCAGACGGTCATCGTCGCCTCTGGCTAGCCCTTTTAGACCGTTCCAAAAATTAAAAATGCCATCGGTTTGTTCCTGAAATTTTTAATTTTTAATTTTTAATTTTTAATTACCCCTATGGTTCTGCGACGGTACACGCCCCCCACTTGCACCCTAGAAATCACGGCTAAAGTTTCGCCCCTCTCTCGTTGGGCGGGTAAACCAGTGTTGAAATCTCTTCGTTTCGAGCTGCGGCTCGACGATCCGCGCTTACCAGAAGAAAGGCACGTTACGCTTAAAGGCGATCGCGCCCAACTTGAAGCTCTACACGAAGTGGTAAGCACTTATGTGCAAGACTTTCTCAGCCAGCCCCCGACTGGCGATCTCAGATTAAAGTCTGGAAGTACGGACACAATTGTGGAAATAGGCTCGGAACTCTCAACAGCGCCTACTGTAATTCTGAACGAAGACCGCAACCCTTTTGAAAAGGAAGCGAGTACGGTGGATGCAAAAACACCCTACCCCCCGAATACTTCTCCTCTCCTCAGTGCTCACCCACGCCTGCAAGCGCGGGGCTTACTGGCTCACGAGCTATTTTTAGGACAGCTAGCGGATGACACATCGAGAATCGCGATCGAACTGAGCGCTTTGCAGCTATTTGACATCGCCACAGCTCTTGATGAATATGCCACAGAATTGTTAGCTTTGCCTAACTTCAAGCGTTCAGGCGAAAGTAAAGCTTCCACACCCTGGCTCCGCAGTGCAGCAGTGGTACTTTTAACTGTAGGATTGACAACCGGTGCGATTAAACTGCTCGATCGCTCTGACCGTAACGAGCAAACTGCGATGAAGGCACCTAGTTCAACGCCTAGCGCGATCGCCAGCCCGATCTCTCCAAGTCCCACTCAGACTATACCTCCCCCCCCTGCTTTCGCCAAATCGCCATTACCACCACTACCACCGCCAGGGGCTATATTACCTAGCCCCGCATTGCCACAAGCCGCAGCTCCCACTTCCCTGCACAACCTAACCCGGTGCAGCCACCGCCACCGCTATTTCCCCAAGCGCCTGTCCCTGCACCTTCGAGTCCCCCAGAACGTATTGTTACTATTCCGGGAGATTTAGGCGATCGCCAAGCCCCCGTTACCCAAGGAGCTCCCATTGCTAGAGCTCCCAAACAAGCTCCTATTGCCCAAAATCCCATACCTGTTCCAGAGTCAAACGGGCCACCGTCAGCTTCCGAGTTGCCCACTTTGCCAAACCCATCTACTCTTAGCAGAATCCCCTCGGCAGTTCCAGGGGACACCGAACTGCCTCCCCTAGCAGATGCCCCATCGCCAGTAAATCCACAGGAAAATACCCAGGCTGCTGCACCTAACAGCAACCGCACTCTTTTTGATACAATTCCCCAAGTTACAGAGGCTAGAACTTATTTCGAGCAGAATTGGACTCCCCCTGAAGGTTTGAAGGAAACTTTAGAATACAGTTTGCAACTAGATCCCAATGGGTCGATTCAACGCATTATTCCTCGCGGGCAAGCGGCTGGGGATTACATAGACCGCACGAATATGCCCTTAGTGGGGGAGCCTTTTGTCTCTGCTGTCGAAGGCGGAAAAACTCCTAGAATTCGCTTGGTCTTAAGACCAAATGGTAAAGTACAAGCGTTTTTGGAATCTTTGAATTGATAGTTGTTAGTTGTTAGTTGTTGGTTGTTAGTTGATAGGTGCGAGCATAAGGAACAAATAATATTAAGCCTGGTTCGTTAGGCATAATTCCGATCGGGGGCGGGTTCGCCAATATCTCGATGCTTAAGTGAGAAATCCCTTAAATCCTCCCGCCTCAATACTTAAAAACAACAGCCAAAAATTAACAATTAACGACTTAACCACGGACAACTAACAACTAACAACTAACAATGACAAGTAACAACCCTCAAATTAATGAAGAACGCATTGAAGCATATCTAAAAGTCATTCATGACCTGCTGAGTTGCGAGACTGGCCAAGAAGCAGAGACGCTGAATTCCTATCCCGACTTATTAGATGCTGGTTTGGTGCAAACAATGGAAATGGCAGCAGTAAGGATAGCAGAGGATGGTAATGAGGAAGCGGCTTCCTTTTTGCAAGAAATTGCTGTTCAATTAGCAGAAGCTTTGGACTTGTCTCTGCCAGAAGGAGTGCCTAGTGAGTACTTTAATTTTTTGGGTGAGATATTGCAGACAATCTCAGAAAATCCCGACCCGGAGATCGTATATCCGATTTTGGAAGCAAATCAAAATAAACTCGATCCAGTTTTAGCTGAAATGTTACAATCTTGGGCAATGGCTACTCTACCAGAAGTAGATGCAGAGGAGAGTTTAGCTTTGGCTGGCGTGATTGGCAATTTCAGCAATTTAATGCAGCAATTTCCCGGAGGAGATAGAGGTAACAATTTAGAGATTGCGATCGCAGGTTATGAGGCAATCTCTACAATTTTTAGCCGCGATAATTTCCCAGATGTTTGGGCCGGGACTCAAAATAATTTGGCCGCTGCTTATGGCGATCGCGTTTACTTCGATCGTCAGGAAAATTTGGAGCGTGCACTTGCCTGTTACGAAAATGCCTTAGAAGTCTATAATTTAACAGACTTCCCGGAGGAATGGGCGAGAACTCAAAAGAATTTGGCTATTACTCAGGAAGCGCGTGCTAGTGTTACAGATAATAGTTAGTTGTTTAGTTGCTTGTTTTTTGTTGTTAGTCACTAGCGATAGTAACAGCAGCTTTGGTGGGTGCTCAATTGACGATATTTATCCTAATCAGATGAGATGATAGCAGCGCCCACCCTACAAGATGAGTATTCATTTCAGAGAGATATCTACCACTACATTTTTTGGGAAATGTTGAAAAAATTCAAAAATAGGGATATTTTGACTGTTGTTGCTGTAGCAGTAACGCTAATAACTTCTCAAGCTGTTGCTGCTACTACCTTGCCATCTGTAAAGGCAGCAAAACCCACACCGACACTATTGGCATCCCAAATTTTAGCTGAGAATTCCAGCGCTAATGATTATTTTCAGAAAGGCGTGGCACTGGTTCAAAAACAAGACTTAGCAGGTGCAGAAGCAGCATTTCGCAAAGCAATTGAAATTAACCCTAACTTTGCAGAGGCTTATGCTAATTTGGGCAGTGTTTTAGCTAATCAAGATAAGTTAGAAGAAGCTATTTCTAATTTTGAGAAAGCTGTTAGTCTCAAGCCTAATGTAGCAGTTCTTCACTATCTTTTAGGGAGAGCTCTTTACGAACAAAATCGACCCCAAGAAGCGGCGGAACCGCTAAAAAAAGCTAGGGATTTATTTAAGCAGCAAGGTCAAAATCAGGAAGCTGAAACAATTGAGCGAGTGTTGAAGGAAAATGGATTAGAGTAATATTTAATACCAATTCTCCAAAGTAATACCAATTCTCCAAAGTTATGCAACAGTAGAGGAATGAGGCAGGAGGTCGATCTTCTGACGTTAACTCAACGATGCAGCTTGTCTCAATCATTTGGAGAATTGGTATTACTCGAAAATTGCCCCGCGCTCCATCAACTCAATTTTCATATTCTCCGAAATACCCAAACTTCCTATAAATTTAGCATTTTCTACTATTACATCTTTCAAATCAGCGCGGCTAAAATCAGCACCATTTAAATTTGTATTGCTCAAATTAACTGCGGTCAAATCGGCATTTTTTAAATTAGCACCGCTCAAATTAGCGCCGCTTAAATTTGCATTTGACAAATAGGCACTACTCAAATTTGCTCTGCTTAAATTTGTACCGCTTAAATTCGCACGCGGTAATTTTGTTCGCAAATCCGCACCGCTCAAATCTGCGCCAATTAGTTCAGCATCACGCAAGTTAGCATTAGATAAACAAGCATCTGTTAAGTTCGCACCGCTCAGCAATGCGCCGCTGAGATCTGCCAGAGTGAAGTCAACATTACAGAGATTGGTATTCATTAAGTTGGCACCGCTTAAATCAGCATAGTGTAAGTTAATACCGCTCAAGTCTGCGCCAGTAAAGTCACTCTCAGGATTTAAACCTACTATTTCGGCAGTTTGTAGAAAGTCAGGGGTTTTTTCTGTTAAAAATAATTGTCGCGCGATCGCGATTTGTTGATAGCGGTACTCCTCAGCTTTGGCTTCATCTCCTAGATAATAATAAGCAAATCTTAAACTTGTCAGCGCTTTTCCCTGAGTGCGAGGTTCGTTATTTTCGATCGCTATTCGCAACTGCTGCCGATAACATTCAATTGCGCCAGCAAAATCTCCCAGTGCGTCGTAAGCTAAACCTAGATTTCCCAATGCTTGCTGCTCAGATCGCCAATCTTTGCTCTCTCGGGCGATCGCTAAACGTTGTTGTTGATAATTGACAGCCGTAGAAAAATCTTCTAGAGCATAGCAAGCATTTCCCAAATTTCCTAGGGCATTCCCTTCTCCAGTGCGATCGCCAATTTCAATCGCGATCGCTAAATGCTGTTGATAGCAATCCCTCGCTTTAGCATAGTCCCCCATCGCTTCCCAAGCTACTCCCAGATTTCCCAGAGCCGCCCCTTCCCGCCGCCTTTCGCCGAGAGTTCGATAAATCGCGATCGCCCCTTGCCAAGACTCTAAGGCCGCTTCAAATTGACGAGCCTGGTATTGCCAAATCCCTTGTTTGAGTAGCTGGTCAGCTTTTTCATTCATATCCGAGGAATAAGAAGAGGGAAGAAATAATTAAATGCTCGATCGAGCTGTCCTTAGTCATATTACCCTGCCGATCGGGTTCACATCATGTTTGCTTGATAGCCAGACAACCCCCATTAAAACGTAAGTCCATTATGGCAGTTTACCTGTAAAAGAGACAGCGTGAGTCAGTCCTAACCACTACTATGCACCGAACAGTGAGCCAAAGACTGAACCAGTGCGATCGCTGCTAAGAATGCAACTGAACCAAACCCTGAACCGCAGATTGAGCTTTTCGGCTTTGATAGTTGCCGCATGATTGAAATGTGGAGATTGAAATTCTAGAGTTCACTAAGCGAGTTTAGCTAACTCGGTCTTCCCTTTATTAACCAACTTTAGAGAGAAGGTAAACAGGGATGAAAGGCACTATTTTTCACAAGTTTTATTGCTGGCAGCGATCGCGATTTCATCTAACTCACTCTTGTCTTTAGCTACTAAATCAACTTCAAATAATGTCGGCAGTGAAGCTCAAGACTTTTTAATTAGTTCCTGTGTGCCTAACAGTAATACCAAAGGTGGAAAAAGTTGCGAACCTAACTAGGTCAAAGGATGGCGATCGCTTTAATAAATCTGTACGGTGGCGCTGCTTTTATAAACCTTGAATCTCAGCGATCGAATCCAAACGCAGCGCCTAGTGACCGTAATATCTTTAGCTAATTTTCCAGAAAAATAGGTTAAAATCATGCAAGAATGTCCCTACAAAAATAGTAACCTTAAACGCCTCCCCTGTAATTATTGTCAGCATCCGACCAAAGCATACATCTTTCATTGTAGGAATTGTACAAATTGGTATGATGTGAGAGATATCGGGGGCGATCGTGCCGAAGAATTTTGGTTGATAGTTGGTGGTTTAATTCTGTTATTAGTTTTAGTCAGTAATGGCTTTTTTGAGCCTAGAAATGACAATTATCCAAGGGATACACCAACTTTTAACGAAGAGATCCAAGATTGAAGACTAATCAATTTATAGGTGCGTCATAGGCAGCAATAGGTAGAGAAAATAAGAGCTTTTGCTTCTCATGCACCTTACCTCACTTGTAGGATGAACACTACTATCATATTTATTAAATTCTCAACGAATATGATATGATCGATAAAAATTTGAGGATAGCTAGATGAAAGCCGTTGAAGTCACAGGAACTCTAGATGACAAAGGTCAATTGTACCTCGATCGACCTATTGAAAAATTCCCACCTAGTCGCGTGCGAGTGATCGTACTTTTTCCCGAAGTAACTGAGGAAATGGAAACCGATCCTGATGATACTCCCATTGAAGAAATAAAAGCCAGTCTCCGGCGAGCATTACAGGAAGCTAAATCTGGACAAACTAGACCAATTTCTGAGTTATGGGAGAGGATCGATGGTGAATGAACCTAGCTCAGTTTCTATCAGATTCTCAGACGAATTTGAGGCAAATTTGTATGTACTGTCAAAAAAATATCGACGTATCCGCTCAGATATTGAGCCAATTTTTGAACAATTCCAAGGTGGGAACTTTATAGGCGATCGCCTTTCGGGGATAGGTGAAAATTATGTTATCTTGAAGGTGAGAGTCAAAAATAGTAACATCCAAAAAGGGAAAAGTGCCGGTTATCGACTTATCTATCAAGTTGAGTCACCAACCAGCGTACTTCTCCTAACTATTTACTCTAAATCAGACCGAGAAGATATTAGTCCTAATGAAATTTTTAGTATCTTAGCTGAGTTCGATCGCGATGAATGATTACCCGATAGATATGGGACGATTGAAATCGCATCTATACCAACAAAGTCATGTAAAAATTTAACCCTTGTCATGGGTATAAACTTTCGTCTAGAAGCGGTTTCAACCGCCAATTCAAGCCCCAATTATCAAACAATTATTAACTCTGGCGGTAAGCAATAACTGCATAAAATGGATCGCCACCACCCATCCCCAACATTTGCAGAAAACTTGGTACATTCGACTGCTTGACAATCACTTCCGGTTGACTAAAACCGGGAATATTTACCCCTTCTACAGACGCAAAATAACGCTTTACTAATTCTACGCGATCGCTTTCCGAACCATCCCGCCAAGCAGCGATCGCCTTTTGATGAAACATCCGATTAGAAAAGCTAATAATTGCGATTCCCCCCGGTTTCAACATCCGCCGCATTTCCGCAAAAATTGCATCGGGATACTGTAA
The DNA here is from genome assembly GCF_028330895.1 of Kamptonema animale CS-326. Lineage (NCBI taxonomy): Bacteria > Bacillati > Cyanobacteriota > Cyanophyceae > Oscillatoriales > Microcoleaceae > Kamptonema > Kamptonema animale. The sequence goes on from NZ_JAQMUA010000096.1 coordinate 7,399, forward strand.
ATATTGAACAGAAACACAATTAATAACTGCATCAAAATCTGCATCGGGTAGCGGTAACTTCGGATTAGCATTCAAATCCTGCACAAAATAATGATTTAACCGCTTATTCTTCGCCAATTCCTCCGCATTCAACCCGTGTCCCTCAACGTGAGCAAATTCTATCTCCTCCGGTAGATGCGAAACCCAACTACTCATCATGTCCAAAATTCGAGTATTCGGTTTGAGGCGATCGCGATACAATTGAGTCAATTGCTCGATAAATCCCTCATCTACATGAGTTACAAAGCGAGGGTATGAATAGAATAATGTATCGTCGGTATCGTCTAACTTCGTGCGCTGATGACCTTGAAGCAACATAATTGAGAATCTAAGTAGCTTTACTCTTTCTAGTTTAAGAGTATTACAGACCAAGAACTTGTCGAATACGGATTTCCCTATCCTTACTCAGGTTGAATCGCGGCTAAACTTTGTCCAGCAGTCACCGTTTCCCCCTTTTGACAAAACAACTCTACCACAGTCCCAGGCACATCCGCAGTAATAGCAATCTCCATTTTCATCGCTTCCAAAATTAACAAGCGATCGCCTTCTGCAACCACATCTCCAATATTAACTAATACCTGCCAAACATTAGCTGAAACATGAGCAACAACAGCCTCAGAACCGGGAGGTAAATTGATCTCTGCTGTGACATCATTAGCCATATTTATCGCTGTTTCTGATGCCGCTTCCACTTCAAATTCCCCAGATGCAGCCCAGCGATCGCGCTCTGCATTAAAGGCCGCTTGTTGTTTCCCTTTAAACTCAGCTACATCGTCACCAATAGCATCCAAGAATTGATTGTATTCTCTCAGACTAAACGTTATTTCCTCAACTTGTAATTTAAACTTACCTTCAAGAAAATCTTCCCGGTAGCGCCGCAATTCCTCACCAGAAACTGGATAAAACTTGATCTGGTCAAAGAAGCGTAAAAGCCAAGGTTTACCCAATTCAAAATCCGCTGTTTGTTTAAACCGATTCCACATTTGAATCGTGCGACCAACAAATTGATATCCTCCCGGCCCTTCCATCCCATAAACACACAGATATGCACCACCAATACCCACTGCATTTTCAGGAGTCCAAGTGCGTGCGGGGTTGTATTTAGTCGTTACCAAACGGTGGCGAGGATCGAGGGGAGTAGCAACAGGTGCACCTAAATAAACATCCCCTAATCCCATCACCAAATAGCTAGCATTAAAGACAATTTCTCTGACTTCATCAATGCTATCAAGTCCATTAATGCGGCGAATAAACTCAATATTACTCGGACACCAAGGCGCATCCGCTCGCACCGACTGCATATATTTTTCAATAGCAAGCAGCGTCGATTCATCTTCCCAAGATAGAGGGAGGTGCAAAATTCTCGCTGGTACTTCTATATCCTCAATTGCAGCTAATTCCTCTTCTGCTGCAATCAAGGCATCCATTAACTGTTGTTGCGAAATTTGGCGACTATCAAAATGAATTTGTAGCGATCGCATTCCTGGCGTTAGATCGATTACTCCCGGTAACGGATTCGCCTTCAACCATGCCATTAATCCATGTACTCGAAAACGTAGGTTTAGATCCAAAACTAAGGGGCCATATTCAACTAGAATATATTTATCTCCAGCTTGGCGGTAAGTAACAGCAACCTGTCCCATTGATGCCGGAATTTCGTGCAGTATTGGTGAACCAACCGTGGGAATTGATATCTTCTTTTCCTCCCAAAAAACATTAGGAGAAAGAGTAGCGATTTGCCGATCTTGCTCTAATTCTAGTTGCAATGCTTCCGCAAAACTTAAACAATGAAAACGAATACTATCCCCTGGTTTCAGTTGTCCAATTTTCCACAATTCAGCCTGAATAATTGTAGCCGGACAAACAAAACCTCCCAAACTAGGGCCATCAAGACCGAGAATTACAGGCATATCACCAGTAAAATCGATCGTCCCAATCGCATAAGCATTATCGTGAATATTAGACGGATGTAAACCCGCTTCTCCACCATCTTGACGCGCCCATTTTGGCTTAGGGCCAATCAGCCTAATTCCCGTCCGAGTTGAATTGTAATGCACCTTCCATTCAGTTGAGAAAAACATTTCAATGTCTTCCTCAGTAAAGAAATCTGGTGCTCCATGCGGGCCATATAAAACCCCGATTTCCCAATTATTACTGTAAGTAGGAATAAGTGCAGGATGTAAACTTTTTTCTGTATCTATTGTCGCAGATTGATTAAGTTTTAACACATCTCCCGGTCGTAATGTTCTGCCTGCGTGCCCCCCAAATTTCCCCAGAACAAAAGTAGCTTTACTGCCTAAATAATCAGGAACATTGAAGCCATTTTTTACGGCTAAATAAGTGCGGTAGCCATCACCTTGAATTGCTTTTAATTTGAGAGTGCTTCCAGCTTTAACAGCAATTGCCGTCCAAAATGGTATGGCTTCACCATTCAGGGTTGCCTTCATAGTTGCACCCGTTAAACTAATAACTGTATCGGCATTAAAGCGCAGAGTTGGCCCCATGACTGTACACTCTAATCCGGCGGTTGATTCGGAGTTTCCGACTAAACGATTTGCCAATCGAAATGCTAAATGATCCATCGGGCCAGATGGGGGTACTCCCACATCCCAATATCCCAAACGTCCTGGATAATCTTGAATGGTGGTATAAGTTCCACTATCTAACACATCGATAGTTAAAGGAGCATATTTGAAAGCATTTAAAAAGCGGGTACTAAGTTCAGCTTGATTAAATCTCGAATCATTTAAAATCTGGCGAAGGTAATCTAAATTGGTTTCAATACCTGCAATTTGACTTGCATCTAAAGCGGATTTAAGTTGCGCGATCGCGTCTTCTCTATTATTACCATAAACAATCACCTTTGCCAACAGCGGATCGTAAAAAGGTGTAACTTCCGTTCCCGTTTCTATCCAAGTATCGCAGCGGATATTTTCAGGAAAAATCACCTGATTTAGCAACCCCGAACTCGGCTGAAAATTCTTGTTAGCATCTTCTGCATAAATTCGCACCTGAATAGAATGTCCTTGTGGCTGATAGCAATACTCTTCTAGAGGAAACAAATCCCCAGACGCAAGTTTTATCATCCATTCAACTAAATCAATTCTATTAACAGTTTCAGTTACGCCATGCTCTACTTGTAAGCGGGTATTGACTTCTAAAAAGTAAAATTGTTTTGTATCGACATCATAGACAAATTCAACGGTTCCTGCGGATTGATAATTTACCGCTTTTCCCATTTTTACTGCTGCTGCATATAACTGTTGTCGTAATTCATCGCTAATTCCCGGTGCGGGTGTTTCTTCAATCACCTTTTGATTGCGTCGCTGCACGGAACAATCGCGTTCACCCAAGGCGATGACATTTCCTTTGCCATCTCCAAATATTTGAACTTCAATATGTCTAGCAGTTTGAATATATTTCTCTAAGAAAACACCACTTTGTTTAAAATTACTTTGACTTAAACGCTGTACTTTTTCAAAAGCTTCTGCTAAATCTTCTTCGCTTAAACACACCTGTAAACCAATCCCACCACCGCCAGCGGTACTTTTGAGCATCACTGGATAGCCAATTGCGTTTGCTGCCATTGCTGCGGCTTCTAAGCTGTTTAAAAGTTGGCTGCCAGGGGTTAAAGGCACATGATTTTCTGCTGCTAGTTCCCGTGCGGTATGCTTCAATCCAAAGGAGCGCAATTGAGCCGGAGTTGGGCCAATAAATACTATATTTTCTCGATCGCAAGCTTCAGCAAATTCTGCATTTTCGCTTAAGAAACCATAGCCGGGATGAATAGCTTGAGCCCCAGTTTGACGCGCAACTTCGAGGATACGCTCAAAGTTTAAATAACTTTCTGCTACTGCTGGGCCACCAATACAAACTGCTTCTGTGGCAGTAAAAACGTGCTTAGCATGAGCATCAGCTTCAGAATATATTGCTACTGAGGCAATTCCTAAGTGGTCTAATGTGCGAATAATTCGGCAGGCAATTTCACCGCGATTGGCAATCAGAACTTTGTTAAACATGAGTGCTTGATTGAGTTGAATTTGATTGATCTGGAAGAGATATTTGCGATAACTTAAGTAACATTTATCCCCTTGTTATCAGATCCGCCAGGGGTTAAAACCTTCACGGGGTGACAACCCCGTCAGAACATAGATAGAATAAAGGACATAGCCCTCATACCCCTCTGAAAAAATGGTAATTTATTACGCCTGATTCTCATTAATTCATTAACAATGTCTTGACAAAATTCCATACCAATTA